>NZ_JBVVPQ010000013.1:0-36468 GCF_055811695.1 Bradyrhizobium sp. MI1.3
CGTCACCTCCGGCATCGATGCCATCATGTTGGTGAATTGCGGACCCGAGAACGAGCCGTGCAGCACCGGCACGTGGTAGGGATCGACCACATTCTCGAAATGCTGGAGCCAGTTGCAGGGGATGATCGCGGGACCGCCGCCGCCGATCGAGGAATCGTCGGCCTCGACGAACTCGCCGTCGTCCATGGTCTCCAGGCATTCATAGGCCGGTAGCACCGGACGTTTCTCGGCCGGGCCCATATAGGCGAAGATCAGTCCGTAGCGTTCCTCGACCGGATACCAGGGCTGGCGCACCTTGTCCTTGAACTGGCCGCCGTCGGGCTCGCAGGGCTGCTCCAGGCAATGACCCTCGGTGTCGAACTTCCAGCCGTGATAGCAGCAGCGGATGCCGTCCTCCTCGACCTTGCCATAATAGAGCGTGGTGCCGCGGTGGCAGCAGCGAGCGTGCAGCAAACCGGCGCGGCCGTGCTTGTCGCGGAACAGCACCAGATCCTCGCCGAGCGCGCGAACCTTCTTCGGCGTGTCGGTGGCGTCGCTGATGAGCCCGACCGGATGCCAGTAGCGGCGGAGCAGTTCGCCCATCGGCGTGCCGCGCACGACCGAGGTGAGCTCGGTGCGGGTGTGCGCCGGCTTCATCGCATAGGCCGTGCCGAGATCGCGATCCCGCTGGGTGATGCTCATACCGGTCCTCCCGCAGTTGGCCGTACCGGCCGGGCCATTTTTGATGCCTTGTGCCAAGTGAAG
The DNA here is from genome assembly GCF_055811695.1 of Bradyrhizobium sp. MI1.3. NCBI lineage: Bacteria > Pseudomonadati > Pseudomonadota > Alphaproteobacteria > Hyphomicrobiales > Nitrobacteraceae > Bradyrhizobium > Bradyrhizobium sp. MI1.3. The sequence continues at coordinate 745 of NZ_JBVVPQ010000013.1, forward strand.
ATTAGATAGATGACAATGTCAACGATTTCCAAATGCCTCTTAGTCGCATTCGGATCAGGCTGGGGAGGTCGCGCTACCAAGACTTGGCACGCCGCGGCTTTCTTGGCAGAGGTGGATCATGAGCCAGACATCAAGCAGGGCCGGGCGCACATCGTCCGATGCGGACGAAAGTCAGTCGCCGGCGCCGATCACTGTCATGCTGTCGTCACGGCTGATGGTGCTGGCCAATCTGCTCAAGCGCGGTGCGATCCTGCGCTACAAGCGCCTCGCCGGATTGTCCTCCGTCGAGTTCGGCCTCGTCGCCTCGCTCGGCCGTCGGCCGCCGATGAGCGTGGCGCGGCTTGCGGAAGCCGTCGGCCAGGACAAGGGGCAGATCAGCCGCGCGCTTGCGGAACTCGTGTCGCGCAAGCTGATCGCGAAATCGGCCAACCCGAAAGACAGCCGCGAGGTGCTGGTCTCGCTGACCGCAACGGGCCTTGCGGCACATGATGCGATCGTCGCCGGTGCGCAGGAGCGCAATCGGCGTTTGCGCGAACATCTGAGCGAAGCCGAGTTCGCGACCTTGCTGCAGCAGGTCGATCAGCTGACGGCGATCGCCGCCGAGATGCTCGAGAGCGAGAAGATTTCGCGCTGACGTTTCGGCGATCCCGGAACATGTTGGATCGCTTCCAAGACCCTTTCCAAGACCCTTTCCAAGACCGTTTCCAAGACCTTTTCTAAGACTCCTTCTAAGAGGCTTTCAATTAGGGAATTCGCGCGCGCTCCCCTAAGCGTCACCGCAAGCGCATGCCGTCATGGGCCGACAGCATGTGCAATCAAAACACGCAGTTTTGGGGTTGCGCGTGAACAGTCTTGGAATGCTGCGGTCGGCCGTGTTGGCGACCGCATCCGCTTGGGTTTTGCTGCCGCAGGCTTCGCTTGCACAATCTCCTGCGCAGAGTGGCGCGCAGAACATTCCGTCGGTGACCGTCAGCGCGCCGGAAGCGCGCCGCCGGCCCGCCTCCGTCCAGCGTAGCGCGCCGCGATCATCCGAGCTGACCGCCAGCCGGAGCAGGCCGCCGCCGCGCAATGTCGGTTTCGTCGAGACGCCACGCGGGCCGGTGCACGGCTACGTCGCCGGCCGCAGCTCGTCCGGCACCAAGACCAACACGCCGATCATGGAGACGCCGCAGGCGGTGTCGGTGATTGGCGCGGAGCAGATCCGCGACCAGAAGGCGAACAAGCTCGACGAGGTCCTGCGCTATACCGCCGGCGTCCGCGCCGGGACCTTCGGCGCGGACACGCGCAACGACTGGTGGCTGATCCGCGGCTTCAAGTCCGACGATGTCGGACTGTTCCTCGACGGCATGCAGCTGTTCTACACGTCCTATGCGAGCTGGAAGCTTCAGACGCCCAACATGGAGCGCGTCGAGGTGCTGCGCGGTCCGTCGGCCGTGCTCTATGGCGGATCGAGCCCGAGCGGCATCGTCAACGTCATCAGCAAGATGCCGCCCGCGGAGCCCGTCCGTTTCATCGAGACCGGCGTCAACAATTTCGGCAATGCCTATGTCGGCTTCGATGTCGGCGGTCCGGTCGCGACGAGCCCTGAGAACGGCAAGCTGTTCTACCGCGTCGTTGGCCAGGTCCAGAACGGCCCCACGCAGGTCAATTTCACGCCGGATGACAACTACTTCATCGCGCCCTCGGTGACCTGGAAGCCGGACGCCGACACGACGTTCACGGTGCTGGCTTCAGCTTCCCGGCAGGAAACCCGTGGCATCAACTTCCTGCCCTATGAGGGCACGGTGACCAACGCTCGGTTCGGCAAAATCCCGACCAGCTTTTTCGCCGGCGATCCCAGCGTCGACAAGTTCACGCGCGAGCAGGAGATGCTGGGCTATCAGGTCGAGCGCAATCTCACCGATGATCTGACATTCCGGCAGAATGCGCGCTTTGCGCACGTCGACGTGACCTATCGCGGCTACGTCGGCAACAATTGGGCTGACATCAACACGGCCAGTCTCGGTCGCTACAATTGGTACGCGAAGAACACCGCCAACCAGGCCAATCTCGACAACCAGCTGGAGTACCGCTTCAACACCGGCGCGGTGCGGCACACCATGCTGTTCGGGGTCGATTTGAAGGGCTACCAGATCGACGACTATCAGGCTTTCAACTTCGGCACCGTTCCTTCGATTAACGTCTTCAATCCCGCCTATGGATTTGACATTCCGTTGACGGGCGCGCCGTTCCGCAACTTCCAGATCACGCAGAAGCAGGCCGGTACCTATCTTCAGGACCAGATGAAGCTCGGCAACTTCACGCTGGTGCTGAGCGGCCGCAACGATTGGGTCGAGACGACGCAGGCTGCCCGTGATACCGGCGCCACGCTCGCCAGCCGCGACGACAGCAGGTTCAGTGGGCGCGCCGGGCTGATCTACAATTTCGACAACGGCATCGCGCCCTATGTGTCGTACGCCACGAGCTACAATCCCATCATCGGCCTCAACGCGCAAAACCAGCTGTTCCTGCCGGAGACCGGCCAGCAGGCGGAAATCGGCGTGAAGGTCGCGCCGAGGGGATTTGACGGCTATTTCACCGCTTCGGTGTTCGACTTGAAACGTCAGCATGTGGCAACGACCGACCCTGTCGTCACGACCTTGCAGAACCAGACCGGCGAGGTGACCTCGCGCGGCATCGAGCTCGAAGCGGTGGCGAACGCCACGCGTGAGCTCAAGCTGATCGGCTCGTTCACGGCCTACCATTTGTTCAACAGCAGGGATCTGGACCCGGCGCTGGTCGGCAAGACTCCGACCAACACGCCTGAGCTCCTGGTGTCCGGCTGGGCGGACTACACCTTCAAGGACGGGCCGCTGGCGGGGTTCGGCTTCGGCGGCGGCGTCCGCTATATCGGTTCGTCGTGGGCGGATGCGGCCAATACCCTTGAGGTTCCCGCGGTCGTGCTGGGCGATCTCGCGCTCCACTATGAATGGCAGAACTGGCGCACCGCGCTGAACGTGGTCAATTTGACCGACAAGATCTACGTCGCCAGCTGCGCGGCGGCGTCCTCCTGCTTCTACGGCGACCGCCGGCGCGTCACCGCCAGCGTTTCCTACAAATGGTGAGGACAGGCCAAATGGTGGGGAAAGGCGAAAGGCGATCGTGAGAGCCTGACCGGCTCGTCACCCGGCTTCCACCACGAGATCGATGAGCTCGCGGGCCATGCCCCCCGGCCCGAAGCTCATGCGAGCGCGGCGCGCGACGACCCAGCCACGTTGCCGCCGCGCTCGCCACCCATTTTTCGCTGCGGCGAAGCGGGCGCCTCCTGCCCGACGCATTCGCCAGACGAGCCCGGGTCCGATCGTGATGCATGGCTCCCGGGTCGCTCGCCCGATAATGGGCGCGCTTGGCCTCGTTGTAATCTGGACTTTGCAGCGTCGCGGCCTAGATAGAGTGAGCCTTCCCAACCACGGACGTCACGGCCCAGCGCGTGTGGACTGATCGGGGCGCCCTTGCTGGGGCGGTCGATCTGCTCCATACCAGCCGCGGGGTGATTCCGGGATTTCCACCGTTCTGAGGGCGACAAAGGGCCTAAAAAGAGCGTGTCTTGCGCCCATTGGTGCACTGCGCTAAGGCTCAGAACAATTCCAAACTGGACGAATCCGTGGCTGTCCCGAGGCTGCGGGAAAAAGGGCTCGTCAATGAGCGGCATTCTGCAGAACTATCTTCCACTCGTCGTCTTCATAGGGGTAGCGGGCCTCATTGGCCTGGTGCTGCTGATCGCGCCGTTCATCGTGGCGTTCCAGCAGCCTGACCCGGAAAAGCTGTCGGCGTATGAGTGCGGTTTCAACGCCTTCGACGACGCCCGCATGAAGTTCGACGTCCGCTTCTATCTCGTCGCCATCCTCTTCATCATCTTCGACCTCGAGGTGGCGTTCCTGTTTCCCTGGGCTGTGGCGTTCGGCAAGCTTGGCGCGACCGGCTTCTGGTCCATGGTGGTGTTCCTTGGCGTGCTGACGGTCGGGTTCGCCTATGAATGGAAGAAAGGCGCACTGGAATGGGATTGAACCCTGTGTCGTCCGCCGGTCCGGTTCTCGCGCCGGCCCCCAAGGGCATCCTTGACCCGTCGACCGGCAAGCCGGTCGGGGCCAATGATCCGTTCTTCCTCGAGGTCAATTCGGAACTGTCCGACAAGGGCTTCTTCGTGGCCGCGACCGACGACCTCATCACCTGGGCGCGTACCGGCTCGCTGATGTGGATGACCTTCGGTCTCGCCTGCTGCGCGGTCGAGATGATGCAGGTGTCGATGCCGCGCTACGACGTCGAGCGCTTCGGCTTCGCGCCGCGCGCCTCGCCGCGTCAGTCGGACGTGATGATCGTCGCGGGGACCCTGACCAACAAGATGGCGCCGGCGCTGCGCAAGGTCTACGACCAGATGCCCGAGCCGCGTTACGTCATCTCGATGGGCTCCTGCGCCAACGGCGGCGGCTACTATCACTATTCCTACTCGGTCGTGCGCGGTTGCGATCGTATCGTGCCGATCGACATCTACGTGCCGGGCTGCCCGCCCACGGCGGAAGCGCTGCTCTACGGCGTGCTGCTGCTGCAGAAGAAGATCCGCCGCACCGGCACCATCGAACGCTAAGGTTTTACGTCATGGACGACGCCAAGCTCGACGCCCTGGGGCAGACGATCGTTAGCGCGCTTCCGGGCGCCGCCATCGGTCATTCGGTGGCCTTCAACCAGCTCACGGTCGATGTCGAGGTCAGCAAGATCGTCGAGGTGGTCAAGTACCTCCGCGACGACCCGAACTGCCGCTTCATCAATTTCACCGACATCACGGCGGCGGACTATCCCTCGCGCGAGAAGCGCTTCGACGTGATCTATCACTTCCTGTCACCGACCCTGAACGCGCGGGTCCGGCTCAAGGCCCAGGCCGACGAGACCACGCAGGTGCCGTCGCTGATCGAGGTGTTTCCCGGCGCCGACTGGTTCGAGCGCGAGGCCTACGACCTCTACGGCGTGATCTTCGTCGGTCATCCCGACATGCGCCGCCTCCTGACCGATTACGGCTTCGAGGGTCATCCGCTGCGCAAGGATTTCCCGACCACCGGCTTCCTCGAGGTCCGCTATGACGACCAGGAGAAGCGGGTGGTGTACGAGCCGGTCAGGCTCAACCAGGAATTCCGCAAGTTCGACTTTTTGTCCCCGTGGGAGGGCGCCGACTATCCGGTCCTTCCGGGCGATGAAAAAGCGGGGCCGAAGGTCTGATCATGAACGAGCAACCCGAACAGCTTCGCAACTTTACGATCAACTTCGGACCGCAGCATCCAGCTGCGCACGGTGTTCTTCGTCTTGTGCTTGAATTGGATGGTGAGGTCGTCGCCCGCGTCGACCCGCATATCGGCCTGCTTCACCGCGGCACCGAAAAGCTGATCGAGCAGAAGACCTATCTGCAGGCGATCCCTTATTTCGACCGCCTCGACTACGTCGCGCCGATGAACCAGGAGCACGCCTTCTGCATGGCTGCGGAAAAGCTGCTCGGCATCGAGGTGCCGCGCCGCGCGCAGCTGATCCGCGTGCTCTATTGCGAGATCGGCCGCATCCTGTCGCATTTGCTCAACGTCACCACGCAGGCGATGGACGTCGGCGCGCTGACCCCGCCGCTGTGGGGCTTCGAAGAGCGCGAAAAGCTGATGGTGTTCTACGAGCGCGCCTCCGGCAGCCGCATGCACGCAGCCTATTTCCGCGTCGGCGGCGTGCATCAGGACCTGCCGCAGAAGCTGGTCGACGACATCGACGCCTGGTGTGATCCGTTCCTGAAAGTGGTCGAAGATCTCGACCGGCTGCTCACCGCCAACCGCATCTTCAAGCAGCGCAACGTCGACATCGGCGTCGTCTCGCTGAAGGAAGCCTGGGAGTGGGGCTTCTCCGGCGTGATGGTGCGCGGTTCGGGCGCGGCCTGGGATCTGCGCAAGTCGCAGCCCTATGAATGCTACGCCGAGATGGATTTCGACATCCCGATCGGCAAGAACGGCGACTGCTACGACCGCTATCTGATCCGCATGGAAGAGATGCGCCAGTCCGTGCGCATCATGAAGCAGTGCATCCAGAAGCTGAACGCAGCCGACGGGAAGGGCCCCGTCGTCGTCGAGGACAACAAGGTCGCACCGCCGCGCCGTGGCGAGATGAAGCGCTCGATGGAAGCGCTGATCCACCACTTCAAGCTCTACACCGAAGGCGTCCACGTGCCGGCCGGCGAGGTCTATGCCGCGGTCGAGGCGCCCAAGGGCGAGTTCGGCGTCTTTCTGATCTCGGACGGCACCAACAAGCCCTACAAGTGCAAGATCCGCGCGCCGGGCTTTGCGCATCTGCAGGCCATGGACCACATCTGCCGCGGTCATCTGCTCGCCGACGTCTCGGCGATCCTCGGCTCGCTCGACATCGTGTTCGGAGAGGTCGATCGGTGATGGCGCAGGCGCCGATCCAGTTTGACCGCGCCTCGGGGGCCCTTGAAGGGGCCAACCTGTGGGAGCGGACGGCTGCCTTGGCGCTGGTGACGGGATCGAAGATCTCGTCGCACTTCTCGCATATGGGCTACATCGCCTGCGCCAATCTGCTGCGGAAGACGCTGCCCGAGCGCAACATCGCGATCAAGCTCAACCCCGACGCCGTGTTCGAATTTCCCTACGGCGACGGCTATTGGAGCAAGCTGCTGAACCGCTCCTACAATTATGAGGACGAGCTGGAGCTGTTGTTCGCCGATTCCATCGACGTCGACTACACGCTGCTCGATTGCGGCGCGAATTACGGCTATTGGTCGGTGCTGGTGTCGAGCAAGCCGTTCGGTTCGCACAAGGCGATCGCGATCGAGCCGTCCGGGCAGAACTATCCGAAGCTCGCCAACAACGCCCGCATCAACGGCAGCCGCTTCGAGACCATGAAATGCGCGATCGGCGCGGCCCGTGGCACCGCGCGTCTGTCAGGCACCAAGCACGAGGCCTTCAGCATTGCCGGCGATGCGTCGGCGGTCGGCGAGGACGTGCCGGTCATCGCGCTCGACAATCTGATCGACGACGGCAAGGTCGCTAGCACCGGCAAGTACCTGATCAAGCTCGACGTCGAGGGCGTCGAGATCGAGGCGATCAAGGGCGGCGCCCGGCTGCTCCAGGCCGACAGCGTCGTCATGTGCGAGGAGCACGGCAGCGACCGCTCGCACGCAGTCTCGCGCTACATCCTCGAACACACCCCGCTGAAGCTGATCGTCTACGATCCCAGCACCCGACGTATGGAAACGGTGACCGAGCTGTCGATCCTCGACCGCATCAAGGTCTCGACCCACGTCGGCTACAATGTCTTCGGCACCGCAAGCGCATTCTGGCAGGACAGGATCAATGCCCTGAATGCGAAAACCGCGCGCCGCATGCAATGAGAGATTGAAGAGATGTCCGTTCGCCGATTAGCACCGAAGGAAGTCCAGCCCGCGAGCTTTGCGTTCACGGAGGAGAACCTCGCGTTCGCCAAGCAGCAGATCGCGAAATATCCGGCCGGGCGCCAGGCTTCGGCCGTGATCGCCATCCTCTGGCGGGCGCAGGAGCAGCACGACGGTTGGGTCTCGGAGGCCGCGATCCGCGTCATCGCCGACATGCTCGACATGCCCTATATCCGTGTGCTCGAGGTCGCGACCTTCTACACGATGTTCCAGCTGGCCCCGGTCGGCAAGAAAGCCCACGTCCAGGTCTGCGGCACGACGCCGTGCCGCCTGCGCGGCGCCGAGGATCTGATCCACGTCTGCGAGCACCGCATCCATCACGAGCCCTTCCATCTCTCCAAGGACGGCAATTTCAGCTGGGAGGAGGTGGAGTGCCTCGGTGCCTGCGTGAACGCGCCGATGGTGCTGATCGGCAAGGACACCTATGAGGATCTGACCAAGGAAAGCTTCGGCAAGGTGCTCGACGGTTTTGCCTCGGGCAACCCGCCCAAGCCCGGTCCGCAGAACGGCCGCCAGTTCTCGGCGCCGACCGGTGGGCCGACCACGCTGAAGGAGATCACCTGATGCGTGATCTCGCCTCGCCGCCAGTTGAAGGGAGCAGTGTTGTGAAGAAGTGGGGCTTCGTCGCAATGCATTCCGCCGTGGCGGCTACATTCATTTTCCTGCTTCAGCGCTTCGCCCTGAACGCGTCGCTGGAATCCAGTCTGCTCTGGGCGCTGACCTTCGCCGTCTGCGCCGCCGGGCTTGCCTACAAGCAAGCCAACCGTTGATCGGAAAGCACTGACATGCTCGAGGACAAGGACCGCATCTTCAAGAACCTCTACGGCCTCCACGATTGGGGCCTCGAGGGCGCGCGGCGCCGCGGCGCCTGGGATGGCACGAAGAACATCATCGACAAGGGCCGTGACTGGATCATCAACGAGATGAAGGCGTCGGGGCTGCGCGGCCGCGGTGGCGCCGGCTTCCCGACCGGCCTGAAATGGTCGTTCATGCCGAAGGAATCGACCGACGGCCGGCCGAGCTATCTCGTCGTCAACGCCGACGAATCCGAGCCCGGCACCTGCAAGGATCGCGAGATCATGCGGCACGATCCGCATCTCCTGATCGAGGGCTGCCTGATCGCGAGCTGCGCGATGAACGCGCATGCCTGCTACATCTATGTCCGCGGCGAGTTCATCCGCGAGCGCGAGCATCTCCAGGCGGCGATCGACCAGGCCTATGAGGCCAAGCTGGTCGGCAAGGACAATATCAACGGCTGGCCGTTCGACATCTATGTCGCCCACGGCGCCGGCGCCTACATCTGCGGCGAGGAAACCGCGCTGCTCGAGAGCCTCGAAGGCAAGAAGGGCCAGCCGCGGCTGAAGCCGCCGTTCCCGGCGAATGTCGGCCTGTACGGCTGCCCGACCACCGTCAACAATGTCGAGTCCATCGCGGTTGCGCCGGACATTCTGCGTCGTGGCGCGGCGTGGTTCGCCGGCATCGGCCGTCCCAACAATGTCGGCACCAAGCTGTTCTGCATCTCCGGTCATGTCGAGCGGCCCTGCAACGTCGAAGAGGCCATGGGCATTCCGTTCCGTGAGTTGATCGAGAAGCATTGCGGCGGCATCCGCGGCGGCTGGGACAACCTCAAGGCCGTGATCCCGGGCGGCTCCTCCGTGCGCATGGTGCCGGCCGAGCAGATCATCGACACGCCGATGGATTTCGACAGCTTGAGCAAGCTGCGCTCCGGTCTCGGCACCGCGGCCGTGATCGTGATGGACAAGTCGACCGACTTGATCCGCGCCATCGCCCGCATCTCCTATTTCTACAAGCACGAGAGCTGCGGCCAGTGCACGCCGTGCCGCGAGGGCACCGGCTGGATGTGGCGCGTCTTGACCCGCATGGCCGACGGTCGCGCCCACAAGCGCGAAATCGACATGCTGCTGGAAGTCACCAAACAGGTCGAAGGCCACACCATCTGCGCGCTCGGCGACGCGGCGGCTTGGCCGATCCAGGGCCTGATCGCGCATTTCCGTCATGAGATCGAAGCGCGCATCGACCAATATTCGCACAAGGCCGACATCGACGATGCCGGCGTCCGCGATCCCGTGAACATGGTCGCGGCGGAGTAGAGACAATGACCAAGCTCATCATCGACGGCAAAGAGATCGATGTCCCCGCCGAATACACGCTGCTTCAGGCGTGCGAGGCGGCCGGCGCCGAGATTCCGCGCTTCTGCTATCACGAGCGGCTGTCGATCGCCGGCAATTGCCGGATGTGCCTCGTCGAGGTGAAGGGCGGTCCGAAGCCGGTCGCGAGCTGCGCCTGGGGCGTGCGCGATTGCCGTCCGGGTCCCAAGGGCGAGGCGCCGGAAATCTCCACCCGTTCGCCGATGGTGAAGAAGGCGCGCGAAGGCGTGATGGAATTCCTTCTCATCAACCATCCGCTGGATTGCCCGATCTGCGACCAGGGCGGCGAGTGCGACCTGCAGGACCAGGCGATGGGCTATGGTGTCGACACCAGCCGCTTCGCCGAGAACAAGCGCGCCGTCGAGGACAAATATCTCGGCGCGCTGGTCAAGACCTCGATGAACCGCTGCATCCAGTGCACCCGCTGCGTCCGCTTCTCGGCGGAAGTGGCCGGCGCCCCCGAAATTGGCGCGACCGGCCGCGGCGAGGACATGGAGATCACGACCTATCTCGAGCACGCGCTGACGTCTGAGCTCCAGGGCAATCTCGTCGACATCTGCCCGGTCGGCGCGCTGACCTCGAAGCCTTATGCCTTCGCCGCGCGCCCGTGGGAGCTCGGCAAGACCCAGTCGATCGACGTGATGGACGGCGTGGGCTCTGCGATCCGCGTCGACACCCGCGGCCGCGAAGTGATGCGTATCCTGCCGCGCATCAACGAGGCCGTGAACGAGGAGTGGATCTCGGACAAGACCCGCCACGTCGTCGACGGCCTGCGCACGCAGCGCCTCGACCGGCCCTATATTCGCGAAGCCGGCAAGCTGCGCGCGGCGAGCTGGCCCGAGGCCTTTGCCGCGATCGCCGCGAAGGCGGCCCGCACCGACGGCAAGCGGATCGGCGCGATCGCGGGCGATCTCGCCGGCGTCGAAGAGATGTTCGCGCTGAAGGATTTGCTGGCCAGCTACGGCTCGGCCAATCTGGCGGTGCAGGGCGGCGATGCCTTCGACCCCGCGCTCGGCCGCGGCTCCTACATCTTCAATCCGACGCTCGCCGGCGTCGAGCAGGCCGATGCGCTGCTCATCATCGGCGCCAATCCGCGGAAAGAGGCGGCCGTGTTCAACGCCCGCATTCGCAAGCGCTGGCGCGCCGGCGGTTTCAAGGTCGGCGTGATCGGCGCCAAGACCGACCTGACCTACGATTATGACCATCTCGGCGCAGGCACCGACACGCTCGGTGAACTCGCGGCCGGCAAGCACTCCTTCATGGACGTGCTGAAGAACGCCAAGAACCCGATCATCCTGGTTGGTGCCGGCGCCGCCTCGCGCCACGACGGCGCCGCCATTCTCGCAGCCGCCGCCAAGCTCGCGCTCGACGTCGGCGCGCTCAAGGACGGCTGGATCGGCTTTGGCGTGCTGCATGAGAGTGCCTCGCGCGTCGGTGCGCTCGACATCGGCTTTGTCGCCGGTCAGGGCGGGCTGAACGCGGCGCAGATGACGACGTTCGGGACGCTCGATCTGCTGTTCCTGCTCGGCGCCGACGAGATCAAGCCGTCGGACGGCACCTTCGTCGTCTATATCGGCACCCACGGCGACCGCGGCGCCCATCGCGCCGACGTGATCCTGCCGGCAGCCGCCTATACCGAGAAGTCGGCGATCTACGTCAACACCGAAGGCCGCGTGCAGATGACCGGACGGGCCGCATTCCCGCCGGGCGAGGCTCGCGAGGACTGGGCGATTGTCCGCGCGCTGTCGGAGGCGCTCGGCAAGAAGCTTGGCTATGACTCGCTTTCGGCCCTGCGCCAGGCGATCTTCAAGGCCGTGCCGCATCTGATCCGTCTCGATCAGATCGAGGCCGGCTCGGCCGATCAGATCAAGAAGCTCGCGGGGAAGGGCGGCACAACGGAGAAGGCTCCGTTCAAGCCGCTTGTCGAGGACTTCTATTTGACCAACCCAATCGCGCGTGCGTCCGCCGTGATGGCGGAGTGTTCGCGGCTTGCCTCCGGGCAGATGCTGACCGCAGCGGAGTGAGCCGATGGAATTCTTCGAAAGCGCATTCTGGACCGGGTTTCTCTGGCCGCTGATCATCATGATCGCGGAGAGCGTCCTGGTGCTGGTCGTCCTGCTGGTGGCGATCGCCTACATCCTGCTCGCCGACCGCAAGATTTGGGCGGCGGTGCAGATCCGCCGCGGCCCGAACGTGGTCGGTCCCTGGGGCCTGCTGCAATCCTTCGCCGACCTCCTGAAGTTCGTGCTGAAGGAGCCGATCATCCCGTCCGGCGCCAACAAGGGCGTGTTTCTCCTTGCCCCCTTGGTCTCATGCGTGCTCGCGCTCGCGGCCTGGGCGGTGATCCCGACCAATCTCGGCTGGGTGATCTCCGACATCAATGTCGGCGTTCTCTTCATCTTCGCGATCTCGTCGCTGTCGATCTACGGCATCATCATGGCCGGCTGGTCGTCGAACTCGAAATATCCGTTCCTCGCGGCGCTGCGCTCGGCGGCGCAGATGGTCTCCTACGAGGTCTCGATCGGCTTCGTCATCATCACGGTGCTGCTCTGCGCCGGCACGCTGAACCTCTCGGCCGTGGTCGAGGCGCAGCATGTCCGCGGCCTCGCCAGCCTGATCGGGCTGCCGCAGCTCACCATCCTGAACTGGTACGTCTGGCCGCTGTTCCCGATGTTCGTGATCTTCTACGTCTCGGCGCTGGCTGAAACCAACCGTCCGCCGTTCGACCTCGTCGAAGCGGAATCCGAGCTCGTCGCCGGCTTCATGGTCGAGTACGGCTCGACGCCGTATCTTCTATTCATGCTCGGCGAGTATGTCGCGATTGCCACGATGTGTGCGATGGCGACGATCCTGTTCCTCGGAGGCTGGCTGCCGCCGGTGGACCTGCCGCCCTTCAACTGGGTGCCGGGCATCATCTGGTTCTCGCTAAAGCTGTTCTTCATGTTCTTCCTGTTCGCGATGGCCAAGGCGATCGTGCCGCGCTACCGCTACGATCAACTGATGCGTCTCGGCTGGAAAGTCTTCCTGCCGCTGTCGCTGGCGATGGTGATCGTGGTGGCAGGTGTGCTGCACTTTGCCGGCATCGCGCCGAAGTGAGGGCCGTCATGGGTATCAACATCAACGCCACTGCACGCTCGCTTCTGCTGTCGGAATTCGTCTCGGCGTTCTTCCTCGCCATGCGCTATTTCTTCCAGCCGAAGCCGACGCTGAACTATCCCTTCGAGAAGGGGCCGATCTCGCCACGCTTCCGCGGCGAGCATGCGTTGCGGCGCTATCCGAACGGTGAAGAGCGCTGCATCGCCTGCAAGCTGTGCGAAGCGGTTTGCCCGGCCCAGGCCATCACCATCGAGGCCGGTCCGCGCCGCAACGACGGCACCCGCCGGACCGTGCGCTACGACATCGACATGGTGAAGTGCATCTATTGCGGCCTCTGCCAGGAAGCCTGTCCGGTCGATGCCATCGTCGAAGGTCCGAACTTCGAGTTCGCGACCGAGACCCGCGAGGAACTGTTCTATGACAAGGCCAAGCTGCTCGCCAATGGCGACCGCTGGGAACGCGAGATCGCGAAAGCGATCGAACTCGACGCGCCGTACCGGTGAGATGAGAGCATGATCCTTCCCGCGCTGTTCTTCTATCTGTTCGCCGGCGTCTGCGTCGCCTCGGCGGTGATGGTGATTGTCTCGCGCAATCCCGTGCACTCCGTGCTGTACCTGATCCTGGCCTTCGTCAACGCCTCCGGCCTGTTCGTGTTGATGGGCGCCGAATTCCTCGCGATGATCCTGATCGTCGTCTATGTCGGCGCGGTCGCGGTGCTGTTCCTGTTCGTGATCATGATGCTCGACGTCGACTTCCTCGAGCTGCGCGAGGGCTTCATCGAATACCTGCCGGTCGGCCTCGTGATCGGCGGCATCTTCCTGTTCGAGCTGCTGCTCACGGTCGGCTTCTGGGTCATCAACCCCGGCGTCGCCAAGACGATCACGGCGGCGATCCCGACCAACGTCTCCAATACCGAGGCGCTGGGCCTGGTGCTCTATACCAAGTACATCCACTACTTCCAGCTTTCGGGCATGGTGCTGCTGGTCGCGATGATCGGCGCCATCGTGCTGACGCTGCGGCACAAGGCGAGCGTCAAGCGGCAGGACATCAACGTTCAGAACGCGCGCACGCCCGAAATAGCGATGGCGATACGCAAGGTGACGCCGGGGCAGGGGCTCCAGGATTCTGACGCGGCGGAGTGGGTGAAATGATGATCGGGCTCGGACACTATCTTGCGGTCGGCGCGATCCTGTTCACGCTCGGGATCCTCGGCATCTTCCTGAATCGCAAGAACATCATCGTCATCCTGATGTCGATCGAGCTGATCCTGCTCGCGGTCAACGTCAACCTCGTGGCGTTCTCGACCTTCCTCGGCGACATCGTCGGGCAGGTGTTCGCGCTCCTGGTGCTCACCGTCGCGGCCGCTGAAGCCGCGATCGGTCTCGCCATCCTGGTGGTCTATTTCCGCAACCGCGGCTCGATCGCGGTTGAGGACGTCAATCTGATGAAGGGCTGATCGCATGATCCGGAAAAGTGGATACCGGTTTTCCGACCAGATCATGCGGAAAGATTAAATCATGGTCCAGGCAATCGTCTTCCTGCCTCTGCTGGGCGCCATTCTGGCCGGCTTGATCGCGCTTTTCGGCGCGCATGCCCGCAACCCCTCGGGCGACACGGTCGAGCATCACGATGATCACGGCCATGGCGCACACGCCCATGCGTCCGACACGATCAATGAGGATGCGTCGGTCATCCACGAGACACATCACGAGCCCGGCGACGGCCACGATGACCACCACGTCTCCCAGCCGCCCGCGGCGGGCTCGCGCGGCGCCGAGCTGATCACCACGGCATTGCTGTTCGTGTCGGCGGCGCTGTCCTGGATGACGCTGGTCGATGTCGGCTTCATGCACCATGACATGCGCATTCCGCTGCTGCCGTGGATCCTCTCCGGCGATCTCCAGGTCTACTGGACGCTGCGGGTCGACACGCTCACCGCCGTGATGCTGGTGGTGGTGACCACCGTGTCCTCGCTCGTGCACCTCTATTCCATCGGCTACATGGACGAGGACCCGAACCGGCCGCGCTTCTTCGGCTATCTCTCGCTGTTCACCTTCGCCATGCTGATGCTGGTGACCGCGGACAATCTCGTGCAGCTGTTCTTCGGCTGGGAAGGCGTGGGTCTGGCGAGCTACCTCTTGATCGGTTTCTGGTACCAGAAGCCGTCGGCGAACGCTGCCGCCATCAAGGCCTTCGTGGTCAACCGCGTCGGCGACTTTGGTTTTGCGCTCGGCATTTTCGCGATCTTCCTGCTGGCCGGCTCGACCGATTTCGAGACCATCTTCCATGCTGCGCCCGGCCTGACCGGCAAGACCATCGACTTCCTCGGCTGGCATGCCGACGCACTGACCCTGACCTGCCTGCTGCTGTTCATGGGCGCGATGGGCAAATCGGCGCAGTTCCTGCTGCACACCTGGTTGCCGGACGCGATGGAAGGCCCGACCCCGGTGTCGGCGCTGATCCACGCCGCGACCATGGTCACCGCCGGCGTCTTCATGGTGGCGCGCCTGTCGCCGCTATTCGAGCTCGCGCCGAACGCGCAGGCCGTCGTGATGTTCTTCGGCGCCACCACGGCGTTCTTCGCGGCGACCATCGGCCTCGTCCAGAACGACATCAAGCGCATCGTCGCTTACTCGACCTGTTCGCAGCTCGGTTACATGTTCGTGGCGATGGGAGCAGGGGCCTATTCGGTCGGCATGTTCCATTTGTTCACGCACGCCTTCTTCAAGGCGCTGTTGTTCTTGGGCTCCGGCTCGGTGATTTACGCGATGCACCACGAGCAGGACATCCGCAACATGGGCGGCCTGTGGCGCAAGATCCCCTACACTTACGCGGTGATGGTGGTCGGCACACTCGCGCTCACCGGCTTCCCGCTGACCGCCGGCTATTTCTCCAAGGACGCGATCATCGAGTCTGCCTACGCCTCGCATAATCCATTCGCGATGTACGGCTTCCTGATGACGGTCATCGCGGCCGGCCTGACCTCGTTCTACTCGTGGCGCCTGATCTTCAAGACCTTCCACGGCGAGCCGCATGACGAGCATCACTACGAGGCTGCGCATGAAGCGCCGATCTGGATGCTGATTCCGATCGGTGTGCTCGCGGTCGGCTCCATCCTGGCCGGCTTCCCGTTCAAGGAGCTGTTCGCCGGTCACGGCATCGAGGAGTTCTTCCGCGAATCCGTGAAGATGAACCCGCACATCATCGAGGAGATGCACCACATCCCCGAGACCATCGCCTTCCTGCCGACGGTGATGATGGTGCTGGGCTTCCTGGTGTCGTACCTGTTCTACATCCGCCGGCCTTATCTGCCGGTCGAGCTCGCGAACACGCAGCCGATGCTGTACAAGTTCCTGCTCAACAAATGGTACTTCGACGAGCTCTACGACATCATCTTCGTCCGTCCGGCGAAGTGGATCGGCTACCAGCTCTGGAAGAAGGGCGACGGCTTCATCATCGACGGCCTCGGCCCCGATGGTGTCTCGGCCCGCGTGCTGGACGTCACCCGCAACGTCGTGAAGATCCAGACCGGCTATCTCTACCATTACGCGTTCGCCATGCTGATCGGTGCCGCCGGCCTGATCACCTGGTTCATGTTCGGCTTTGGAGGCCAGTAAATGACGACCTGGCCAATTCTATCTGTCACGACGTTCCTGCCGCTGGTCGGCGCGCTGATCGTCTATCTCAGCCGCGGCGATGACGAGGCGGCGCGGCGCAACTCGCGCTGGATCGCGCTGTGGACCACACTGATCACCTTCGCCGTGTCGGTGATCCTGGTCATGCGCTTCGACGCGTCGAGCGCCGACTTTCAGTTCGTCGAGAAGGCGAACTGGCTCGCCACCGGCATCACCTACCACATGGGCGTGGACGGCATTTCGCTGCCGCTGGTGATCCTGACCACCGCCATCATGCCGTTCTGCATCATCGCGAGCTGGAAGGCGATCACCAACCGCGTCCGCGAATACATGATGGCGTTCCTGATCCTGGAAACGCTGATGGTCGGCACCTTCTCGGCGCTCGATCTCGTGCTGTTCTACCTGTTCTTCGAAGGCGGCCTGATCCCGATGTTCCTGATCATCGGCGTCTGGGGCGGTCCGCGCCGGGTCTATGCGTCCTTCAAGTTCTTCCTCTACACGCTGCTCGGCTCGGTCCTGATGCTGCTCGCCATCATGGCGCTGTACTGGAACGGCGGCACCACCGATATCCCGACCCTGATGCACACCGCCGTGCCGCGCTCGCTGCAGACCTGGGCGTGGCTTGCTTTCTTCGCCTCGTTCGCGGTGAAGATGCCGATGTGGCCGGTGCACACCTGGCTCCCCGACGCCCACGTCGAGGCGCCGACCGCAGGCTCGGTGGTCCTGGCGGCGATCATGCTGAAGATGGGCGGCTACGGCTTCCTGCGTTTCTCGCTGCCGATGTTCCCGCTGGCCTCGCACGACTTCGCGCCGCTGATGTTCACGCTCTCGACCATCGCCATCATCTACACCTCGCTGGTGGCGCTGATGCAGGAGGACATGAAGAAGCTGATCGCGTACTCCTCGGTGGCGCATATGGGCTTCGTCACCATGGGTATCTTTGCCGGTACCATGCAGGGCGTCGCCGGCGGCGTGTTCCAGATGATCTCGCACGGCATCGTCTCCGGCGCGCTGTTCCTCTGCGTCGGCATCGTCTACGACCGCATGCACACCCGCGACATCGCGGCCTATGGCGGCCTCGTCAACCGGATGCCGCTCTACGCGCTGACCTTCATGGTCTTCACCATGGCCAATGTCGGTCTGCCCGGCACCTCCGGCTTCGTCGGCGAATTCATGACGCTGCTCGGCACCTTCAAGGTCTCGATCCCGACCGCGTTCTTCGCCACCTTCGGCGTGATCCTGTCGGCCTGCTACGCGCTGTGGCTCTACCGCAAGGTCGTGTTCGGGGCGCTGGTCAAGCCGTCGCTGATGAGCATGAAGGATCTCACCTTCCGGGAGGGCCTGACGCTGTTCCCGCTGATCGCGCTGACGATCCTGTTCGGCATCTATCCGAAGCCGGTGCTCGACATGTCGGCGGCCTCGGTCCAGCAACTCGTCAACAATTACAACACCGCTGTGACGGCCGTGAAGGCCGCCGCACTGCTCCAGTGAGCGGGCAGGTCAGGATATCGCCATGAGCTTTGAGACTGCAGGTTATCAACTGGCGCCGGTGCTGCCCGAGCTCGTGCTCGCGGTCGGAGCCATGGCACTCCTGATGCTCGGCGCCTATCGCGGGCAGGAGACCACCAAGACGGTCACGACGCTTGCGGTGCTGCTCCTGATCGTGGTCGGCGTGCTCGAATACATGCTGCCCGCGGGCAAGCACGTGACCTTCGGCGGCAGCTTCATCGTCGATGATTTTGCCCGCTTCATGAAAATCCTGGCTCTGATCGGCTCGGCCGTGACGCTGGTGCTGTCGACCGAGTTCCTGTCGGATCCGTCGCGCCGCATCTTCGAATACGCGATCCTGGTGCTGCTCTCGACGCTCGGCATGATGGTGCTGATCTCGGCCGGCGATCTGATCTCGCTCTATCTCGGCCTCGAATTGATGTCGCTGGCGCTCTACGTTGTGGCGGCCTCGAACCGTGACAACGCCAAGTCGACCGAAGCCGGCCTGAAGTATTTCGTGCTCGGCGCGCTTTCGTCGGGCATGCTGCTCTACGGCTCCTCGCTGATTTACGGATTCACCGGCACCGTCGCCTTCACCGGCATCGCGGCGGCCGCGACGATCTCGAATGTCGGCCTGGTGTTCGGCCTGGTCTTCCTGCTCGCCGGCCTTTGCTTCAAGGTCTCGGCCGTGCCGTTCCACATGTGGACGCCCGACGTCTACGAGGGCGCACCGACCCCGGTCACCGCCTTCTTCGCCTCGGCCCCGAAAGTGGCCGCGCTCGCGGTCTTCACGCGCGTCACGCTGACCGCATTCCCGGGGATCGTCTCGCAGTGGCAGCAGATCCTGGTGTTCGTGTCGATCGCCTCGATGGCGCTGGGTTCGTTCGCCGCGATCGGGCAGAGCAACATCAAGCGCCTGATGGCCTATTCCTCGATCGGCCATATGGGCTTTGCCCTGGTCGGCCTCGCCGCAGGCACGGTCGAGGGCGCGCAGGGCGTGCTGATGTACATCGTGATCTATGTCGCGATGACGCTGGGCTCCTTCGCCATCATCCTGGCGATGAAGCGCAACGGCCAGCCGGTCGAGCAGATCAGCGATTTCGCGGGTCTCTCGCGGACCAATCCGCTGCTCGCCTTCATGTTCGCGATGCTGCTGTTCTCGCTCGCCGGCATCCCGCCGCTGGCCGGCTTCTTCGCCAAATGGTACGTCTTCGTCGCCGCCATCAAGGCGAATTTGTTCACGCTCGCCGTTATCGGCGTGCTGACCAGCGTGGTCGGCGCCTACTACTATCTCAGCATCGTCAAGACGATGTATTTCGACGAGCCGGCCGGGCAGGTCGATCCGGTGCGCGTCGAAGTCAAGACGGTGCTGGCGGTTGCGGGTCTGTTCAACATCCTCTTCGCCCTGTTCGCGGGCCCGGTGGTGAGCGTCGCCTCCGCGGCGGCCAAGTCGCTGTTCTAGGATGGCATTCGCGCTCGGTCCTCGTGCGGCGTCGGCGGGCTACAAGCTCGCAGCTTTCGAACGGACCGGCTCGACCAATACCGAGGCGATCGAGCACGCGAGGCGCGGCGAACGCGGCCCGATGTGGTTCGTGACGTCGGAGCAGACCGCCGGCCGTGGCCGCCGCCAGCGCGCCTGGATCGCGCCAAAGGGCAACCTTGCCGCCAGCGTCCTCGAAGTCCTCGACGTCGCCCCTTCCGTCGCCGCGACGATCGGCTTTGCGGCCGGGCTGGCCGAGGAGGCCGCCCTGGAGAAGGTCAGCCTGGAGGCGGCACTGCGCCTTGGCGAGGGCCGTCCCCGCTACACCCTGAAATGGCCGAACGACGTGCTGGCCAGCGGCAAGAAGCTGGTCGGCATCGGCCTGGAGGCCGAAGCCATCGGCGACCGCCTTGCCATCGTCGTCGGCATCGGCACCAACGTCGTCGCCGCGCCCGAGGGCACGCCGACGCCGGCGGTGTCACTGGCCGCGCTCGGCGTCCAGATCAGCGCTGAAGAGCTGTTCTCGGCGCTCTCCGATGCCTGGGTGGAGTTCCGCGGTATCTGGGACAATGGCCGCGGCTTTGCCGAAATTCGCAAATTGTGGCTGGAGCGCGCCGCCGGCCTCGGCGAGCGGGTCGCGATCCACACGGGAGTGATGACGCTGGAAGGCATTTTTGACACGATCGACGACACCGGCTGCCTGATCGTCCGCACTGCGGAGGGCCGGCGCGTGCCGGTGGCCGCGGGCGAGGTGTTCTTCGGCACGGCCGCCTCCGTGGGAGCTGCGTGATGGCGAAGCCTGAAGAACTGGTATTTGCACCGCTCGGCGGCGTCGGCGAGATCGGCATGAATTTGTCGATCTACGGCCTCGGCAACCGCCAGCAGCGGGCCTGGCTGGCGATCGATCTCGGCGTCTCCTTCGGCGACGAGGAGCATCTGCCGGGCATCGACCTGATCATGCCCGACGTCAGCTTCCTGGAGAAGGAACGCAAGAACCTGATGGGGCTGGTGCTGACCCACGCCCATGAGGACCATTTCGGCGCCATCATCGACCTGTGGCCGAAGCTGAAATGCCCGATCTACGCGACGCAGTTCAGCGCCGCGCTGTTCGAGGCCAAGTGTGCCGCCGAGCGCAATGCGCCGAAGATCCCGGTGACGGTGGTGCCGTCGGGCGGGCGCGTCGATATCGGCCCGTTCAACGTCGAGTTCATTCCGGTCGCGCATTCGATTCCGGAGTCGCATGCGTTGGCGATTCACACCGACGTCGGGACGGTGCTGCACACCGGCGACTGGAAGATCGATCCGACCCCGATCATCGGCCGCCCGACCGACGAAAAGCGGCTGCGGGAGCTCGGCGATGCGGGCCTGCTCGCCCTGATCGGCGATTCCACCAACGCCGTGCGCGACGGCCGCTCACCCTCGGAAGCCGAGGTTGCCAGGTCCATCACCGAGCTCGTCAAGGCCGCCAAGGGCCGCGTCGCAGTCACGACCTTTGCCTCCAACGTCGCGCGTCTGAAGGCCGTCGCCATCGCTGCGAAGGCCGCCGACCGTGAGGTCGTCGTGGTCGGCCGCGCCATGGAACGCGTGGTGCAGGTCGCCCGCGAGACCGGCTATCTCGACGGCGTGCAGAGTTTCCGCTCCGCCGAGGTCTACGGTCATCTGCCGCAGGACAAGGTGCTGGCGCTTTGCACCGGCAGCCAGGGCGAGCCCCGTGCCGCGCTGGCGCGGATCGCCAATGACGACCATCCCGAGATCACGCTCAACCGCGGCGACAGCGTGATCTTCTCCTCGCGCACCATTCCCGGCAACGAGAAGGCGGTCGGCGCGATCATCAATGGCCTGGTCTTGCAGGGCGTGGAGGTCATCACCGACCGCGACCAGCTGGTCCATGTCTCCGGCCATCCCCGCCGCGACGAATTGCGCGACATGATCGCCTGGACCAGGCCGCAGCTCCTGATCCCGGTCCACGGCGAGGCCCTGCACCTGAACGAGCACGCCAAGCTCGCGCGTGCCGCCGGCGTGCCGCGCGTGCTGGTCTGCCGCAACGGCGACCTCGTCAAGCTCGGCCCCGGCGATCCCGGCATCATTGGGCAGGTGCCTGCGGGCCGTCTCTACAAGGACGGCACGATTCTGGAGGACTCCAAGTCCCGCGCCGTGGTGGAGCGGCGCCGCATGGCCTTCTCCGGCTGCGCCTTCGTCGCCATTGCCATGACGCAGCAAGGTGAACTCGTCGACGATCCCGAGGTCGATCTGATCGGCATCCCCGAGAAGAACAAAGCGGGCGAGCCCTTCGACGACATCGTCTTCGACGCCGTGGTCTCCACCATCGAAGGTCTGCCGAAGGCGCGCCGTCGCGACGCGGATGCGCTGGCTGAATCTGTGCGACGCGCTGTCCGTTCGGTGATCAACGAACATTGGGGTAAGAAGCCCCCCTGTCTGGTACATGTGCTGACAGTGTAACGGGAGAGAAACATGCTGGGCCGGCTCAATCATGTCGCGATCGCGACCAAGGACGCCGTCAAGGCCGCCAAAATCTATGGCGCCGCATTCGGGGCCCAGATTTCGGAGGCCGTCGCGCTGCCCGAGCATGGCGTCACCACCGTGTTCGCGACGTTGCCCAACACCAAGATCGAGTTCATCGAGCCGCTTGGCGAGGCCTCGCCGATCGCAAAGTTCCTCGACCGCAACGCCGACGGCGGCATCCACCACGTCTGCTATGAGGTGGTCGACATCATCGCCTCGCGCGACACGCTGGTGAAGGAGGGCGCAAGGGTGCTCGGCGACGGCGTGCCGAAGATCGGCGCCCATGGCAAGCCGGTGCTGTTCCTGCACCCGAAGGACTTTTCCGGCGCGCTGGTCGAAATCGAGCAGGCATAGGCCGAAGCCATGGCCATCCAGATCTCAACGGCAATCGCGATCTACTTCGTCATCTGGTGGATCGCGCTGTTCCTGACGCTGCCGTTCGGCGTGCGCAGCCAGCACGAGGACGGCGTCGGAGTGCCGGGCAGCGACCCCGGCGCGCCGATCCTGACGCGGATGAGGAGCAAGCTGATCTGGACCACTATCATCTCGGCGATCATCTACGGGATCGCCATGGTCGCCTATCACGCCGGTTATCTCTCGATCGAACGCCTGTCGAAATTGATGGGCATGCCGTTTTAGGATTTCGTGGTTGGCTTTGTTGGGGGACCAATGACTTTTCAGAGGATCGTCGTCGCGCTTCTGGTGCTGATCGTCGCCGGCCTCGGTGCCATCGGCTATTTCGAGTGGAAGATGGCCGTGCAGGTGCGCACCCTGAAGGCGTTTGTCGAGGGCTACGTTTTCAACGAGGCCGTGATCGCCTGCGAGCAGGCCAAGAGCTCGACGCCGTTCAAATGGAACGGCGGCAAGAGCACCGCGGTGATCGGCCTGAACTCGGTCAAAACAGACAAATACACCGTCAGCGCCAGCTACACGCTGGTGGCGGACAGCGTCTATTGTGATTACGATCCGATCAAAAGAAAGGCCGAGATCGGCTCGAGCTTCCTGGAGCGGGAGTAACGATCCGGCCCCTAGATGGGATGGGATCGTCATGACCGGAGACGGGGCAGGGGATTATCGGATTCTGCATGAGGCTGACTTGCGGGATTATCTCGCAGGCGTTCCGGACCTCGCAGGGACCCTCGGTGGCGAGCCGGCCTCCTGGTCGATCACCGAAGTCGGCGACGGCAATCTCAATCTCGTCTTCATCGTCAAGGGCGGCCGCGGCGGCGTCGCCGTCAAGCAGGCGCTGCCCTATGTCCGCCTCGTCGGCGAAAGCTGGCCACTGCCGCTGTCCCGGGCTCATTACGAATATCTCGCTTTGTCGCGGCAGGCCGAGCTCGCGCCCGGCCTCGTGCCGGCGCTGCTGCATCACAACGAGGCCTTGGCGCTGACAGTGATGGAGCTGCTCGAGCCCCACATCATCATGCGCAAGGGGATGGTTGCGGGGACTCAGTACCCGCGCTTTGTCGATGACATCACCACCTTCATGGCGCGGACCTTGTTCTTCACCTCCGACCTCGCGCTGTCGGCGGCCGAAAAGAAGCAAGCCATCGCAGCCTTCGCCGGCAACCATGCACTGTGCAAGATCACTGAGGATCTGATCTTCACCGATCCCTACCGCATCGCCGAGCAGAACCGCTGGACCGCGCCCTATCTCGATGCGCTCGCCGCAGAGCTCCGCGAGGACATGGACCTGCATGTCGCGATCTCCCGGCTGAAGCTGAAGTTCATGGCCAGCCCCGAGGCGCTGCTCCACGGCGACCTGCACACCGGCTCGATCATGGTCACGGACGGCGAGACGCGGGTGATCGACCCCGAATTCGCATTCTACGGCCCGATGGGTTTCGACGTCGGCGCGGTGCTGGCGAACCTCCTGATGGCTTATTTTGCCTCCGCCGGTCACGAGCGCTCGCCGGGCGAGCGGCGTGCGTTCGAGGCCTGGGTGCTGGAGACGGTCGAGAACGTCTGGAACGCGTTCGCGCGCAAGTTCCTCGAGCTCTGGCGCGCCGGCGCCGCAGGCGATGCCTATCCCGCCTCGCTCTTCGCCGGCGAGACAGGCGCGGCACGACTGGAGGCCGAGCGGCAGGCCTACATGCAGCGGCTGTTTGCGGACACGGTCGGCTTCGCCGCGGCAAAAACCATCCGCCGCATCTTCGGTCTCGCCCACAATATCGATTTCGAGCTGATCGAGGATCCGCGCCGGCGCGCGATCAGCGAAGCACGCGCCGTGCGGCTGGCAAGGACGATGATGCTGGAGACGGGGGCGTTTCCGACCATCGCGGACGTCACCGCCGCAGCGCGAAAATTGCGCGACTGGCAGCCGGAGTTCTAGCGGGCGTCCTCGCAAATCGGCGCGACCCGCGCATACGTCAACCCCTTCAAGGCGCTTGCGCTCGACGTGCCGCGGATGATCAACTCTCGGACCAGAGCACGGCTTGCGTTGTCGGAGGGACCATGATGTTCAGGATAGTGGCGATCGTCGCGGGTTTGGGACTGGCGCTCGTCGCCTCGGCGGAGGCCCAGACGCCGCGCAAGGGCGGAACCATCCGCATGACCGCGCCTTATGGCTCGAGTTTCACCAGCCTGGACATTCTTACCACGCAGCGCGCCCAGGACGAGATCTACGCCAAGGCGTTGCACCGGTCGCTCTACATCTGGAATTCCGCGGAAGGCAAGCCGGTTCTGGAGCTTGCCAAGGAAGATGTGATCTCGGGCGGCGGTCTCGTTCACACCTTCAAGCTGCGCGACGACGCCTATTTCCACAACGGCCGCAAGATGACGGCCGACGACGTCATCTGGACCTACAACCGCATCATGGACGGCACCAAGGCTTATCCCGGCGCGCGTTATGTCCGCGTGATCGAGGGCGCGGCGGCGGTCGAGAAGGGGCAGGCCAAGGAGATCTCCGGCCTGAAGAAAATCGACGACTTTACAATCGAGATGAAGCTGACCGAGAAAGTCGATCCGGGTTTCTACTTCTGGAACGCGATCACGTCGATCTATCCCGCCGACGAAGCCGCCAAGGACAGCTTTCTCCAGAAGCCGATCGGTCTTGGGCCGTTCAAGTTCGTCGAGCACGTGCCGGGATCGCGCATCGTTCTGGAGCGGTGGGACCGGTTCTACAAGGCCGGCAAGCCCTACGCCGACAAGATCATCGTGTCGGTCATGGGCGAGGCCGCGGCACGCGATGTCGCCTTCCGCAACAAGGAGATCGACACCTCGGTGCTGGGACCGGCGCAATATGTCGCCTATCAGAACGACGCCGACCTCAAGGGCACCGTCGTCGAAGTCGCCGAGGTCTTCACCCGCTACATGGGGATGAATCCCGCGTTCAAGCCGTTCGCCGACAAGCGGGTCCGGCAGGCGATCAACTACGCGATCGACACTGACCTGATCATCAACAAGCTGGTCAAGGGCAAGGCCTACCGGGCCACCAGCTGGCTGCCGCTGACCTCTCCCGCCTACGACAAGGCCATGAAGCCCTATGCCTTCGATCCCGCCAAGGCCAAGCAGCTGCTCGCTGACGCCGGGTATCCCACGGGCTTCGAATTCGAATGGACCACCAGCCAGAACGAGAGCTGGGGTCTGCCGATCGTCTCGGCCGTGATCCCGATGCTGGACCGGGTGGGCATCAAGGCCAAGGTCAAGCAGGTCGAGACCGCGGTGCTGGCGGAGGTGGTTCGCAGCGGCGACTACCAGGCCTTCATCTACTCGCAGGCGACCGGACCAGATCCCCAGGCCGCCCTCAAATGCTTCCACTCGGCGACGCCGCAATCAGCCTGCAACTACATGAACTTCAAGAATCCCGAGTTCGACAAGCTGATCGACGAGGCCGGACAGTCCGATGACGCTGCAAAGCGTACCCAGCTGCTGCAAAAGGCCAACGCGCTCCTCTACGAGGAGGCGCCGGTCTGGTTCTTCAACTACAACAAGGCGGTCATGGCGGTGCAGCCGTGGCTCAAGGGAATTCAGCTGAACGCGACGGAACTCACCCATCAGAACGTCGAAGACCTCTGGGTCGACGAGAGCTCGCCCGCGAAGTGACACACGCTCTCGCGCTCCCTCCGTCGAGATGAACGACGGAGGGAGAGAGGAAAACTGCCGATGCTCTCCTTCCTGTTCCGCCGCCTGCTGCAGGCCATTCCGACCGTGCTCGCGGTGGTGGCTCTGGTGTTCGTGCTGTTCAGCGTCGTTCCCGGCAGCATCGTCTCGTCCATGAGCGACGATGCCGATCCGCAGGTCGAGCTGCGCATGAAGAAGCAGCTCGGCCTCGACGATCCCGTCTATGTCCGCTTCGGCGCCTACATCGCCAAGCTTGCAACCGGCGATTTCGGAACGTCGTTCCGCACGCGCGAGCCTGTGACGTTCATGATCGCCAAACGGATATGGCCGACGCTCCAGCTCATCTTCACCGCCATGGCGTTTTCCGTCGTGATCGGCGTTCCCCTGGGATTCATCGCCGCGCTGAAGCCGGGGGGCATCGTCGACACGCTGGCCATGGTCGTGGCGGTATCAGGACTTTCGATCGCCAAATTCTGGCTCGGGCTGGTGCTGATGTATTTGTTTGCGTTGAAGCTCGGCTGGCTGCCGAGTTTCGGCTATGGCGATGGCGGTCTGAAATATCTGATCCTGCCGGCCGTGACGCTCGGCGTCTCGCCGATGGCGCTGTTCGCCCGGACGACACGCGCTGCCGTGCTCGAGATCATGACCGCGGATTTCGTCCGCACCGCGCGCTCCAAGGGCATGAGCGAGACCCGGGTCGTGAAGTGGCATGTGATGCGCAACGCGCTTGTCATCATTCTCACCACCGTCGGCCTGCAGTTCGGCGGGCTGATGGGGCAGGCGGTCGTGGTCGAGAAATTGTATTCCTGGCCGGGCATCGGCTCGCTGCTGGTCGACAGTGTCCTGCAGCGCGACATTCCGGCCGTCCAGGGCTCCATTCTTGTCGTGGTGCTGTCCTTTCTCGCCATCAATCTGCTGATCGACGTGCTCTACGGCGTGATCGATCCCAGGATCAGATACGCATGAAGCTCCGCGCCAATCTCATCATCGGTGGCGCGCTGTTCGCGCTTGCGATCCTGGTCGGCCTGCTCGCGCCCTGGCTGGCGCATACCGATCCTGTCCTGGACGCCAATCTGCTCAACGCGGAAGAGCCTCCGAGCTGGACCTGGTGGTTCGGTACCGACGACCAGGGCCGCGACATCTATTCCCGCGTCGTCTACGGCGCGCGGGTTTCGCTGACGGTCGGCATCGTCTCGCAGCTCATCAACAGCGTCATCGGCGTGGCGCTGGGCCTGAGCGCCGGCTATTGGGGCGGCTGGTGGGACGATGTCGTCAACGGCCTGACCAATCTCATGCTCGCGATTCCCTCGCTGATCTTTGCGCTGGCCATCATGGCGGTGCTCGGCCCCGGGCTGACCAGCCTGCTGATCGCACTCGGCTTGACCAACTGGTCCTTCACGTGCCGGATCGCGCGGGCCTCGGCGCTGTCGCTGAGGAGCCAGGGCTATGTGCAGGCCGCGGCCGTGCTCGGCTACGGCGATCTCCGCATCATGATCACGCAGCTGCTGCCGAACATGTTGGGGCCGATCGTCGTCATCGGCACGCTCGGCATGGGCAGCGCGGTCTTGTCGGAAGCCGCATTGTCGTTCCTCGGCCTCGGCGTCCGCCCGCCGTTTCCGAGCTGGGGCAGCATGTTGTCGGATGCCCGCGATCAGATCACGACGGCGCCGTGGCTCTCGGTGTTTCCCGGCCTTGCCATCTTCCTGACGGTGCTCGGCCTCAATCTGCTCGGCGACGGCCTGCGCGACATTCTCGATCCACAATCGCGGAGCCGGCGCACATGACCGGCGCGCCGCTGATCGAAGTCGAGGATCTGCGTATCGATCTCGACGATGGATCGCGACGCGTTGCGGCGGCCGAGGGCATTTCATTCCGCATCGATCGCGGCGAGACCTTCGGCCTCGTCGGCGAATCCGGCTGCGGCAAGAGCATCACCGCGCTCGCCTTGATTGGTCTGTTGCGGCAGCCTTTGTCGATCGGCGGCGGCGTCATCCGGTTCGAGGGGCGCGAGATCCAGCACCTTTCAGCCGCCCGGCAACGGGATCTGCGCGGCAATCGCATCGCCATGATCTTCCAGGAGCCGATGACGGCGCTGAACCCGGTCTCGCCGGTGGGCCGACAGATCGCCGAGATGTTCGTGCTGCACAAGGGCAAGAGCTGGCGGGAAGCCGACAGACTCGCGGTCGAGGCGCTTGCGAGCGTCCGCGTTCCCGCGCCGGAGCGACGCGTGAAGGATTACCCGCACCAGCTGTCCGGCGGCATGCGCCAGCGCGTGATGATCGCCATCGCACTCGCCTGCGGTCCGGATCTCTTGATCGCCGACGAGCCGACAACGGCGCTCGACGTGACCGTGCAAGCCGAAATCATCGAGCTGATGCGGAATTTGTGCGCCGAGCGGGGAACCGCCATTTTGATGATCAGCCACGATCTCGGGCTGGTCGCCAATGTCTGCCGCCGCGTGGCCGTGATGTATGCCGGCCGCATCGTCGAGGAGCGCGGCTCCGCCGATATTTTCCGGGCACCCTCCCACCCCTATACGCGAGGCCTGGTTGCCTCGCTGCCGCGGCTCGGCAGTCGCGCTGCGCTTGGCCGCAGCCGGCTGACGGAGATCGCGGGGGTGGTCCCGGCCATCACGAATTTCCCCGACGGCTGCCGGTTCAATCCGCGTTGCGCGCAGGCGACCGATATTTGCCGGACCACCGCGCCGGGCGCGGATTTGCTGGAGGCCGGCGGTCTGGTCAGGTGTCATCACCATGCATGAGCCGCAAGACGGGTTGGGTGAGACACGGCCGGACGACGATGTCATTCTCAGCGTCAGGGATCTCGCGGTCCATTTTCCGCTCGGCGGCGGCCTGCTGGGGCGAGGCCGTCGGCTGCTCCGTGCCGTCGACGGCGTCGATCTCACCCTGAAGCGCGGCGAATGCCTCGGCCTCGTCGGCGAGTCCGGCTCCGGCAAGTCGACGGTCGCATTGTCGATCCTTGGTCTCTTGACGCCGACGCGCGGCCGCATCGTGCTGGACGGACAGGTCGTGACGAACAGGCCATCCGGCGATCGAAAGGTGCTGGCGCGCATCGTGCAGATCGTGTTTCAGGATCCCTACGCCTCGCTCAATCCGCGCCAGACCGTTCGCCGCACGCTGGAAGATCCGCTGCGGGTGCATGGCGTCACGGCCACGAGCGAGATCGAGGACCGCGTCGCGAAGATGCTGCGGCATGTGGGCCTGCGGCCGGAGCAGGCGGATCGCTACCCCCATGAATTCTCGGGCGGTCAGCGCCAGCGCATCGGCATTGCGCGTGCGCTGATCCTCAATCCAAAAATCGTCATCTGCGACGAGCCGGTCTCGGCGCTCGACGTCTCGATCCGCGCTCAGATCATCAATCTGCTGCTGGAATTGAAGGAAACGCTCGGTCTCTCCTACATCATGATCAGCCACGATCTCGGCGTCGTCGAGCACATGAGCGACAAGGTCGCCGTGATGTATCTCGGCCGCATCGTCGAGAACGGCCACTGGCGCGAGATTTTCGAACGGCCGGCGCACCCCTACACCCAAGCCCTGATCGCCGCCATCCCCGATCCCTTGCGTCATGCACCCCTGGCGACGACAGGCGGCGACCTTCCCAACCCGCTCAATCCGCCGAATGGATGCGCGTTCAGCCCGCGCTGCCGGTATGCGGAGGCGGCGTGTCGCCGCGAGCCCGGGCCGGGGCTGGAGACGCGTGCTGACGGACATGCGGTGCGATGCTGGCGAGCGGATGAGATTGCGGGGCAGGCGGCGTTGGTGTCGACCGAGGGCGAACATTTTTAGGAAGGAGTGCGAGCGGAAAAATTGGTGAGCCATCCGCTGCGTGGCCAGAAGCGGCAGTTGAGCTGCCCTCAAACACGAGCGACTGAACGCTATAGAAGGCATAGAAAGCGTCTCACGAATGTCAGCGCCGTCTGCGCCACCTCCCGCCAGCCGCTGTTTATGGGCAGCGAGCGGTCGCGTCGCGGAAGTTGGACGAACTCGGTAACAGGGTGCTTATTGCGCTTCTGCCGTTCGTAGGCGGCGCGGGTGACCGATGGCGGGGTGTGGTCGCGCTCGCCGGAGATCGTCAGCAGCGGTCCACGCCCGGCGGCCTCGGCGTCGACGGGAGCCTCGGTCCAGACGGGCAGCTCCAGCACCCCGCGAAACGGAGCCGGTTCGATCGCCACCGTCGCGGCCGAAAGCCCGCGCCCGGCCAGGGTCTGCGCGATCAGCCCGCCAAACGAATGGCCGATCAGCGCCGGGCGGCGGTCCAGCGCCCCCGCGATGCGGGCGAAATGCGCCGCGACCTCGCCGATGGTTTCCGGTGCCGCGGCGCCGCCCAGCTCCGCCGGCCACCCGGGCGCCAACGGAGCATAGCCGGCGGCCTCGAACATTTCGGCCCATCGGTCCCACGAGCTGGGCTTCGACCACAGGCCATGGATGAAGATGACCGGCGGCTTCTGCGATGCGTTGGTCCGCTCGATCATCGCAGCGTCGACGGTCTCCATGATCATGATCAGTGGCCTTCGACCGCGAACAGGATCTCCGAAAAGCCGGTCACTGTTGCCGCGCGGTTCCAGTCCCGCTGCAGTTCGCAGATCAGCTGCACCCAGCTGGTGGGCTGGGCACCGGCTTGGACCAGGCGCAGCAGGCCGGCGTCGTGCGCCTCGCGGGAGGTGCCACCCACCGCGTCGACCACCGGATAGACTTCGAAACCCTCCTGTAGCGCGTCCAGCGCCGGGTGCACGAGGCACACCTCGGTCCAGAGCGCCGTCATGATCAGCTTCTTGCGGCCGGTGTTGCGGACTGCGGCGACGAAGTCCGCGTCCTCCCACGCGTTGATCGAGGTCCGGTCGATTGGCACGACATCCGGAAAAACATCCGATATCTGGTGGATGGTGGGTTGGTTGCGACCGGTGGCGACATTCACGGTAGCGATCACCGTCGGCAGGGCGAATAGCTTCGCGGTCCTGGCCACCGCGGTGATGTTGGCGACGAGGGTCCGCTTGGGCATCGATTGGATCGAGCTGACCTGAACCGGTTGGTAGTCGATGATCACCAAAGCCGCATTATTCGGGGTCAAAAGCTGGTCGGTCTTGGGATCGCGGATGGTGGGGAAGGACGTCATCGGAATTTCCTTTGGATTTGAAGTGCTCTGGAGCAGGTCAGTGGGATGCGGGCGGGGGGACGAAAGCCGTGTCGCTGGGGCCGATCCCGGTCAGACGGACGACCGCACCCTCGGCCCGTGTGAAGGCGAAGTGCGCAACGCCGCCGGGCTCGGTGTAGAGGCCGCCTGCCGTCAATGGCTTGACCGGCGCGTCGGAAACCTTGCTGCCGTAACCGAAGTACCAGGTGCCGGAGATCACCGTGGCGAAGCGGTCGTCGCGGTGGGTGTGCGGTGCGATCGCGGTGTTCGGCGGCACGTGAATTTCGAGCACATACGGGCCGGCCTTGGCGGGGTCGCCCGAGAGCAGCACGGTACGGATAGCAGGCACTCCGGAGGTGCCGGCGCCTGCGCCGGACTGCGGCATTGCCTGCGTCTGCTCCAGCGTCAGAGCGGTCTGACCCAGGTGCCCATTCTCCGCGGCGACGGGCCGTTCCTTGAGGAAGGCCTCGATCGCGGCCGACGTAGCCGCGGGTTGCTCCTCCATCAGCCAGTGCCCGGAGCCTCCGATGACCCGCTCCTGCACGTCGACCGCGCCGGCCTGCATCACCGCCGCCATTGCCGGGCCGAAGGATGCACCGCCCCCAATCGCGAGAACCGGCATGAGCAGCTTGCCGTGCGCCGAGAGCCAGGCGCGGTTGTCGATCGCGTCCTGATCGAAGGCGGCGAACTGGCGGAAGCCGGCGTGCATGCGCCCCGGCGCGGCGTAAAGCTGCGCGTAGTGGGCTCGGGACGCCTCCGGGAAATTGGCCGGATTGGCCGAGAACTCGTTCCAGAACCGGTCGAGATAGATCCGCTCGCGGCCGGCCACCAGGCGCTCCATATCCGGCCCGCCGAACCGGAAGTGCCACAGCAACGGGTTCTTCAGGATTTCTTCCCACGGCCCGACGCCCGGCACCGGCGCATCCATCAGCACCAGGTTCGTCACCCGCCCGGCGTGCCGTGAGGCCAGAGCGAACGCGACCATGTTGCCGATGTCGTGCGCCACGATGTCAGCGCGCGGCGCTTGCAGCGTGTTCATCACGCCGACGATGTCTTCCGCCTGATTGACCTTCTCGAAACCGGCCTCGGCGCGGGCGGAAAGGCCCATGCCCCGCAGATCGGGCACGATCACCGTGTGATTGCGAGCAAGGTTCGTCGCGAGCGGCGCCCACATGTCTCCGGTCTCGCCATAGCCATGCAGCAGCACGACCGTCGGTCCAGACCCGCCGACCCGGACGTGGAGGGTCGTGCCATTGGTCGCGACTTCTTCGGTGTGGAAGGTATTCGGGAAATCCGTGGGCCCGTCGGCCGCTGACGCGGCGGCGGTGCCGGCCAGGATGGCGAGCGCGGCTCCGGTGAGGGCAAACCGGCGAAGCTGGTCGGGGACGTTCATGGGCGATCTCCTGTGTTGGCCTTTTTCGTAGACGCAAAGCTAGACGAGGAAGATCGTTGGGATTAGCTACTATCCAGGCCAAGCATTTTTGACTGGAGCGCAAAGGTGGCAGCAGATACCGCGGACCGTGCCCGGGAACTGGAAGTGTTCTGCGCGGTCATCGACGGCGGCAGCTTCTCGGCTGCGGGCCGCGCGTTTGGACTGACGCCGTCGGCCGTGAGCCGCACTCTGGACCGGGTCGAGCAGCGGCTCGGCGTACGCTTGCTGTTGCGGACGACGCGCGCGTTGACGCCGACTGCGGAAGGCCGCGCCTATCTCAGCGCGGCCCGCCGCATTCTCGCCGATCTCGACGAAGCCGAGCAGGCGATCTCCGACCAGGGTTCGCCGCGCGGCCGCATCCGGGTCAGCGCTGCGGTCTCCCACGGGCGTCTTTGCATCGTGCCTCTGCTTGGCGAGTTCGTACGCCGCTATCCGAACATCGTGGTCGACATCAATCTTGGCGACGGGATCGTTGACGTCGCTGCGGGGCAGGCGGATGTGGCGGTTCGCGGCGGTCCGCTGACTGACAGCGCGCTCACGGCGCGGCGCCTCAGCGAGAACGGCCGAACCATCGTCGCCTCGCCGGACTACCTGGCGCGCTGGGGCGTGCCCGAAACGCCGGAAGACCTCTACAACCACAATTGCCTGAATTTCAGTTTTCGCCGGGCCGAGCCGGTTTGGCCGTTCCGCCGGGACGGAGTCGACTTCGCCCTGAAAGTGCGAGGCGCCATCGAGGCGAGCAGTGGCGAGACACTGGGCCAGCTGGCGCTCGACGGCGTCGGCATCGCCCGTGTCGACAATTTCAGTCTCGGGGACGCGATCGCGGAGGGGCGCCTGGTCCCGCTTCTCGAACCGTTCAATCCTGGTGACAAGGAGATCTTCCACGCCGTCTTCGTCGGCGGGCCGAACATGCCTGCTCGCGTCCGAGTATTCGTGGACTATCTTGTGGAGTGCATGGGCGGCAGTCGTGTTGAGGGAAAACCTGGTTGGCACGCGAGGCGTGGAACGGAATCGGTTTCGACCTGACGCGACGGAGGCGGTCGACGGTTTCGGCTCTCCAGAACCTACGATGTCTGGTGCTATCGATATCCGCCAACGACATGTGAAATGGCGTCGCGGCGAGGCTATCGATTGTCGGTTGAGCCTATCGTCTGACGCCGACCAGACGAGGGCGGGGATTTGCGAGCGCCTTCCCGACGGGCAGGGCACGCAGCCACGCGCGGAAGCTGACGATCTCGGGACAATCCGCGGTACCCTCAGGCGCAATCAGCCAATCACCCAGACCTGATCCCTCATCGACCCGGTCGCGGCGATAGCCCGGATGGTGGCCAAGACCGCGGGCGATCAGCAGATCGACCTTGCCCTCGACCAATTCGTGCAGGCCGGCCGGGTGCAGCACCCGCAGACCAATGTCCGCATGCGCGCTGCGAAACGCCGCCAGTTCGAGGCGCCGCAGATCAAAGCTGCCATGGACCCCCAATTGCAGCAGCACTGCACCAGCCGGTTTCAACTGTGAGGTTGCCTCCGCAATGTGGCGAAAGCCTTCGGAGACCCCGGGCAGATAGGCCTGACCGGCGACGGTGAGGATGAGCTGCTTGTGCAGCCGCTCGAACAGCTGCACGCCGAGGCGCGCCTCCAGCGCCTTCACCTGCTGGCCTACGGCGGCGGGAGTCACGTGCAACTCGTGTGCGGCGAGCTTGAAGCTGAGATGCCGCGCGGCGGCTTCGAACGCGCGGAGCGCGTTGAGTGGGGGAAGGATGTAGGTCATCGGTCTCCATTTTGACACCGATGAGCTGTGGCCTTGCAATAGATTTTCTTGCGCTGAGCCGCAGCGATGATGCTTTGCGAAGCGGTGACGGCGCCGGATACGGTCGACCTGCAATCCGGAGAAATCCTATGTCCCCAGCTCACATCGTCAGCCACAATCCCGCAACGGTCCATGCTCCCGCCGGCGGCTACTGCATGGGACTTGAACTGACGCAGCATCGCCGCCTGTTGTTCATCAGCGGCCAGGTGCCCCAGAGATCCGACGGCACCGTCCCTGACGGTTTTGAGGCGCAGTGCGAGCAGGCCTGGCGCAATTTGATCGAGGTGCTCGCCGCCGCGGGCCTTGGCGTCGCGCATCTGGTCAAGGTCACCACGTTCCTGACCGACCGCGCTCAACTCGTGACCAACCGCTCGATTCGTCGCGCGATGCTGGGCGAACACCAGCCCGCGCTGACGGTCGTGATTGTCGAGACCGTTGACAGCAAATGGCTGCTGGAGATCGAGGCGATCGCCGCGGAGTGAGACCGGCCGACTTTGCAATGAGCCAATCATATCAGGTGTCCCATGGCTGAGATCATCCATCCGTTTTACGAAGCCCATCGCGGTGCAATGGAGGCCGCTATGCGCGAGCGGCTCGACTTGGCCGAAGCGATGTTGCGCGAGCGCGCGCAGCTTTCCGAGATCGACGGCATCAGGCGGGAAGTGATGGACGAATTCGAGATCGTGCTCACCCAGATGCCCTATGTCGGCGGCGCGGCAAGCCGCATGAGCGATTTCTTCATGCGGTTGATGGGGTTCATGGCCATCAGCCGGGTGCTGCGGCGCCACGGCGTGCCGGTGCCTGTGATCGGCGAGATCGAGCGGGAAACCTACAAGGCGCAATTGCTCACCGTATCGGAAGCGGAGCGTCTTGCCTCGGGTCGTCAGTTCATGTCGCCGGAGAACCTGGCCCTGCTACGCGAGCAGGCGGCGAGAAGCACGACCGAAAGCCATCAGACCGAATTTCCGGAAGATTTCGTCTATGATTTCGTCGAGCCTGATACGGGTGACAGTTTTGAATTCGGCATCAACTACAAGGCTTGCGGCTTCTGCAAGCTCGCGGCGCGCCATGGAGACAAGGACGTCCTGCCGAACATCTGCGGGCTCGATTTCGTCGCCTACGCAGCGCGAGGCATCCGCCTGGAGAGGACACAGACGCTAGCGGGCGGTGCGAGCCACTGCAATTTCCGGTTCTCGCGGCTTGGGGTGGATGGGAAAGCGGAGAGTTAGGCCGCGGTCCTCATGCTCTGCGGATGAAGGTGAGGCTCGATTGCCCCTGCTGTCACCTCGTCATTGCGAGCGCAGCGAAGCAATCCAGAATCTTTCCGCGGCGGCAGTCTGGATTTGGTAGCGGGGGGGGCCAATTAGCGGTTTGGGGGACACGATCGGGACACGAACACAAAACGTTCACC
>NZ_JBVVPQ010000013.1:36478-161381 GCF_055811695.1 Bradyrhizobium sp. MI1.3
CCGCCCCCCCCCGCCCCCCCCGTTCCGCCCCCCCCCCAAAAAAATAAAACTTTCTCCCGGGGCGGCCTGGTGTTGGCCTGCGCGGGCCCCCCAATTCACGGAGGTTGGGGCGCTGTCCGGAGCCGACCTGCGCACACCGCCACGATGACATCATGCTCCTGTTTTGCCCGACGAGTCAAACGCCGCCACGGTCGCTGCTACACAATTTCGGGTTTTTGTAAGTCGTTGAAGTCCCTCACAGTCTCTACTGTGCATGGGGTTGTTTTCGCGCTTTTGGTTTTGAGGGGCGGCTATTCCACCGCCTTTTCCCTCAGCCGCTGCGCATAGACATTGATGACAAGCGCTGCCAGCAGGATCAGGCCACGGATCAGGATCTTCAGGAAGCTGTCGATGTTGACGTGGTCGAGGCCGTTGTTGAGAACACCGAGAACGAACAGACCGACGATGGTGTTGCCGATGCCGCCGCGGCCGCCGAACAGGCTGGTGCCGCCGACGACCACGGCGGCGATGGAGTCGAGCAGATAGGTGTCGAACTCGTTCTGCTGCGCGCTGCCGAAATGAGCGACGCCGAGCATGCCGCCGATCCCGGAGCACACCGCCGAAATGACCATCACCGCGCCGAGGATGAGCTTGACGTTGAGGCCGGAATATTCGGCCGCCTCGCGGTTGCCGCCGACCATGTAGACGTAGCGGCCGAAGCGCGTGTAGGTCAGCACCAGATGGCCGCCAAGCAGCATGATCGCGGCGACGATGACGATCCATGGGATGCCGCCGATCGAGCCGGAGCCGAGCGTGGTAATCACGCCGGGCACCTTGTAGGCGATCTGGCCGCGCACCAGCAGCGCCGAGATGCCGGCCGCGATCTGCATCATCGCCAAGGTCATGATGAAGGAGGGAATGCCGATCACGGTCAGTCCCAGCGCATTGACGAGGCCGAGAGCTGCGCAGAGCAAAATGGCCAGCAGGATCGCCGCCGCGCCGGGCAGGGGAATGTTGGGAATGTTGACGTAGGATTCCTGGAGCGTGAAGTAGGCGACCGCGATGCCCGTGACGTTGGCGATGCTGGCGATCGAGAGGTCGATCTCCGCGCAGAGGATCACGAAGGTAAGGCCGACCGCGATGATACCGGTCACCGACACCTGCGTCAGGATGTTGCCGAGATTGTCCAGCGTCGCGAAGGAGGGGCTGGCCAGTGCAAAGAAGCCGGACAGAAAAATCAGCGTCAGGAACGGGGCGATGTTGCGCATCTGCGAGCGCAGGAAGGGCGCAAGCCCCCGCGCCCGCTGCCCCGCCGCCAAAGCCGTGTCACTGCTCGCCATCGTGCTTCTCCGTCACGCCGCTTCCAGCAGGCGGTCCTTGCTGACCGGCTCGTTCGTGAACTCCCGCACCAATGCGCCGCGCTTGAGCACGAGGATGCGGTCAGCCAGTGACAGCACCGTTTCCGGCTCGGTCGACAGCACGATGATCGCAAGCCCTTTGGCGCGGAGATCGCGGACGATGTTGATGACGTCGTTCTTGGCGCCGACATCCATGCCGCGGGTGGGCTCGCACAGCACCAGGAGTTTGGGCGGATAGGTCAGCCATTTCGCCAGCGCGACTTTCTGCTGATTGCCGCCGGAGAGCATGCCGAGATCGAGGCCGACCACCGGCGGTCTGATCTGGAGCTGCTCGACCTGGCGCTTTGCGATGTCGCGCTCCTGCGCCGGCTTCAGCAGCAACGCCGAGATGCGATCGAGGATGCTGATCGAGATGTTCTTGTAGACCGGCTCCTGGTGAAACAGCATCGCCCGCCGGCTCTCGGGCACCAGCGCCACGCCGGCGCGCCGCGCCGCTGCCGTGCTCGCGAAAGTCTTGGGCTTGCCCTCGACCGCGAGCGTGCCGCCGTCCGGCTTCAGCTTGCCGAACAGGATGCGGGATAATTCCTGCTGGCCACAGCCCATGAAGCCGTAGATGCCGAGCACTTCGCCGGCGCGCGCCTCGAAGGAGATGTCCTTCAGGCCGCGGGCCAGCGACAATTGGTTGACCTTCAGGACCACCGAGCTGTCGCTCGGCTGCGGCAGCATCAGATCGTCGCTGTAGCTGTGCTCGAGCGCTTCGCCGCCGCGACCGATCATGGCCTCGATCAGCGCGCCCTTGCTGGTCGCCGCACTTGCGGTCTCCGCGACCTTCCGCCCGTTGCGGAACACAGTCACCGTGTCGGACACGCGCAAGATGTCCTCGATGAAATGCGAGATGAAGACGATCGCCGTGCCTTCCTCGCGCAGGCGCCGCAGCGTCGCGAACAGTCGCTCGACCTCGGGCGGGGAGAGGGCGGACGTCGGCTCGTCCAGGATGACGATGCGTGCGCCGGAGAACAGCACGCGGGCGATCTCGATCAGCTGCTGGAGCCCGATCGGTAAGTCACCCAGCCTGCTCATCGGATCGACATCGATGCCGAAGCGGGCGAGCTGCTCGCCGGCCTCGCGCGCCATCCGCCGCCATTGCACCAGGCCGAGCCGGTTGGTCGGCTGGTTGCCCAGAAACACGTTCTCCGCGACCGTGAGGTCGGGCGCGACCGACAGCTCCTGGTGCACCATGGCGATGCCGGCGCTGTGCGCGTCGCGGGCCGAGCGGAAATGCGTCTCCTGTCCGTCGATCAGGAAGCGGCCGGAGAATTCTGTGTGCACGCCGGCGATGATCTTCATCAGCGTGCTTTTTCCCGCGCCGTTCTCGCCGACGAGACCGTGGATCTCGCCGGGTGAGAGCGCGAAGTCAACACCACGAAGCGCCTCGACGCCGCCGAAGCTCTTCGTGATGCCCTGCAGTTCCAGGATGGGCGAACGATCCTCTCGCATGGAGACTCAGATCAGGAAATGATCCTGCATCCACTGCATCCCGGCGGCGTTGGCCTTGGTGACGACCGGTCCGTCGGTAACGACGTTCTTCGGAATGCCCTGTCCGCTCTTTTCGCCGCCGACTACGGCGGAGACGCCCGCGATAATGGCGCCGCCATGGATGCGGCAGGACGGATTGCGGACGGTGGCGAACATGCGGCCTTCGCTGACCGCCTGGATCGCCGGCGGCATCGCGTCCACGCCGCCGATCAGGATGTTGGTGCGGCCCCGCGCCTTCATGATATTGGCGGCGGCGAGCGCCATGTCGTCATTGTGGAAGAACGCCGCGTCGATCTGCGGGTACTTCGTCAGGTAGGTTTCCCAAAGACGTGCGGTCTTCGACACATCCCAGTCGGCCGGCTGCGTGTCCAGCACCTCAATGCCGGGGAATTGCTTCACGACGTTGTTGAAGCCCTTGGCGCGGCCCTGCGCGCCGGTGTGGCCGAGGGCTCCTTGCGTCATGATGATCTTGCCCTTGCCGCCCATGGCGTTGCAGAGCGCCTGCGTCACGGAGGCGCCCATGAACTCGTTGTCAGGGGCGAGGAAGGAGTGGACATTGATCTGGTCCAGCGGCGCAATCAGCGTGTCCATGTCGATCACGGGCGTGCCGGCGTCGATCATCTTCTGCACCGGCTGGGTGAGGGTGCCGATGCCAAAAGCCTGGATCGCGACGAAGTCCCATTTCTGCGACGCCATGTTGTCGATCGCCGCGCGCTGCTTCACGGCATCGAGCTGGCCGTCGAACCAGGTGACTTCGACATTGAACAGCTTGCCCCAGAATTCCGCCGCCTGCTTGCCCTGCGCGCACCAGGTCGCCTGGAGGCCTGCGTTGGAGAACGCCGCTTTCAGCGGCTTCTCGCTGCGTCCGACTTCGGCTGCAAGGGCGGGGTTTATGCCCATGCTGCCGAGGATGGCAGTCGCGGCGCCGGCGATTGCTGCCGCCTGAAGAAGATCGCGCCTCGTCGTCGAGAAATCTTTCGTCCCGGACATCGCTCGCTCCCATACAATTCTATTTTCGACGCGTCATTGATTGCGCGACCGATGTCCGAAAGTGTCTCACAAGAGTTGGCGCCACTCAATCCGCAATCAACGGCGGGATCGCCGCGAGACGCGTTGGTGCAGCGCAAATCGTCAGGCCGGGGCGCCGGCGAACGCGTCGATCTCGATGAGCAGTCGGTCCCAGGCCTGCGCGATGTCCGACGACCATTCATCGCCGAGAAGATCGCGCAGCGTGTCCCTGACGACGGCGAAGAAGGCAGTGAACAGCTCGCGCGGCGTGCCGTAGCCATCGTGCGACACGACCTCGCATGCGATCAGCCGGAATTGCCCACGGCGATCACCGGCGAAGTCGAGAATCGCCTCGATCGTGAGTGCCAGCATCGAGCCCATCACGAGTTCGCTGCCTTGTTTGCGGAACATCGCCCGCGTTTCGGGATGCTGTTCGAACAGCCGTCGATAGACGAGTGGCGTGAGGTCGATGCAGCGCGAGGCTGCAAGTTCAAAGCTCCGTTCGATTGGATTGGGAGAAGCGTTCATCGGCGCTTTAGCCCCGCAGACAAAAAAAGAGCGGGGCCCTAGCCCCGCTCGAAAATTGTGTCGACCCTATTATCCCCGATTCTAAGATTTGATCTTGATTGGCGGGGCGACGCTGCATTTTGCGCGTCAGGGGCTCCTCCCGAGACTTGGACCACCAGACTTCGACCTCGCGGCCAGCCTGAGCAAGGGAATGCTAGATCAACTTTTCTCACTTGTCATCATTTTCGGCAACGAATGTTCAAAATTCGAGCAATTGACGAAATGATCGGGCTGCCGGCCGGGTAAGCATATGACAAACATAAGAAATCTGTGGATGGGCCATCGGCTCGACTGCCTCAAATGCCGGAGGTTCCCTCCCGTGGGCGGTCGGACCACGGTTTTCCGGGAAGTTTGCGCTGGATTAAGAAGGCGGCGGAACCGGGCTCGACTCGGCCATAGCGCGGTGTTTAGTTAGTAGACGAACGAATGGTTCGGCGGATGCGCGCACGGCTGCAAAAATTCCTACCTCTGGTCCTGCTCGCCCTGGTGATGCAGGTGCTGGCGCCGATTGCCGCCTGTCTGGCGGCCGGCCAAGCCGTGGCCGATCCGTTGTCCGCCGCCGTCATCTGCCACAGCGCGAGCGAGCAGGGCGGCCTGAACGACCCAGCGGGTACGCCGGTCGCACATGCCGGTGCGTGTGCCCTCTGTTGCTTGGCGCAGGTGGGCGCGTCGCTCGATTCGCCGCCGCATGCCGCGCTCTCCGTTCCCTTCCGCCATGCCGAACGCGTGGTGTGGCACGCGGCGGAGGCATCCGCCGGGGCGGCCCATAAAGGCACAAACGCGCAGGCGCGCGCACCGCCTCAATTTTCCTGACGACTCTCGTGATCTCCGCGGTCCGCCGTAGGCGATTAATGCTGTCGAAAGGCCGGAGAGAAAGCCCGGCGTCAGGAATGCCCCATGTTACGTTGTCATGCCCGCCGTGGTGTGAGCGTCGTTGCCATTCAGGCCGCGCTGCTTGCATCATCGAACGGAGCCTTTGCCCAAAGCAGCAGCGCAGTGCTGCCGCCTATCACAGTTGAGGCGCCTCAGCAGAAGCGTGCGTCGGCCGTCCGATCGCCACGCAATTCTGCGCGATCGGCCCGCGTCACGCGAAGCCTGCGAACGACCCCATCGCCGCAGCAAACCGCGAGCGAACAGAGTGCAGGGGCTCCGGGTGCCCTGACGGTTCTGACTGCGCAACAAGCGCTGGCGGAGATTAACCAGACTCCGGGCGGCGTGGCGCTCGTCTCGGCCGATGCGTACAGGAACTCGACGCCGTCCAACACGATCAAGGATGTTCTGGATTACGTGCCCGGCGTGTACGCCCAGCCCAAATGGGGCGACGACACCCGCCTTTCGATTCGCGGGTCCGGCCTGTCGCGCAATTTTCATCTGCGCGGCGTGCAGCTCTATATGGACGGCATTCCGATCAACACCGCGGATGGTTATGGCGATTTCCAGGAGATCGATCCGAGCGCCTACAAATATGTCGAAGTCTTCAAGGGCGGCAACGCGCTTCAGTTTGGCGCCAATTCGCTCGGAGGCGCGATCAACTTCGTGACTCCGACCG
Source organism: Bradyrhizobium sp. MI1.3 (assembly GCF_055811695.1). NCBI lineage: Bacteria > Pseudomonadati > Pseudomonadota > Alphaproteobacteria > Hyphomicrobiales > Nitrobacteraceae > Bradyrhizobium > Bradyrhizobium sp. MI1.3. The sequence continues at coordinate 42,476 of NZ_JBVVPQ010000013.1, forward strand.
GCCGCGACTCGTTTCCGAATGGTGTGTCCTTCGATGTCGGAGGATTCGGCTACAAACGCCTTCAGGCGAACGCAGGAGGCGTCAACGGGCGGTGGGACGGTTTCGTGACCGCTTCCGCGCAGGCCGCGGACGGTTTTCGCGATCACAGTTTTGGCTCGAGCAACCGTTTGAGCGGCAATATTGGGTATCAGTTCTCACCGGATGTCGAGACCCGGTTCTACCTCAATGCCAACGAAGTCCGGCAGCGAATCCCGGGTACCGTGACCAAGACATCCGCTTTGACCGATCCGGAAGCTGCTGCACCCGCGAATGTTGCGATGGATCAGCAGCGCAATATCGATACTGTCAGGCTCGCCAACAAAACCACCGTTCGTTTCGATGACACCAAAGTCGAATTCGGCGCCTTTGGTGTCGATCGCCATTTGATGCATCCGATTTTCCAGTGGCTGGACTACCGTTACAAGGACTATGGAGGATTCGCGAAGATCACGGATGACCGCACCATTGGCGGCTTCCGCAACAGGTTGGTCGCGGGCGTCTATGTGCTGAACGGCAGCATCGACAACCAGCAGTTCGCCAACATTGGCGGGCAGAAGGGTGCACTGCTTTCTTCCTCGATCGATCGGTCGGAGAATACCTCCGCCTATGTCGAAGACAGCTTCTACGTCATTCCAAATCTTGCGGTGATCGGCGGCACGCAATTTCTGTACGCGACCCGCAATCGGCAGGATCGTTTCCTCAGCGACGGGGATCAATCGGGGGCAACGCGCTTTAATGTCTGGTCGCCGAAAGGCGGTCTGTTGTGGCAAATCGATCCGGCCTGGCAGGCCTTCGCCAATGTCTCGCGGAGCGCCGAGGTGCCGAGCTTCGGCGAAAGCGCGATTGGTCCTGGCATTCCGACGATTCCGTTCACCAGCATCCGCCCGCAGATTGCGACCACGTACGAAATCGGGTCTCGCATGAAGCGGCCTGATTACGCCTGGGAACTGACGGCGTACCGGGCCAACATTCGCGACGAACTGCAATGCCTCTATAGTGCTTTTGGCAACTGCAATGTGACCAATGCCGACCACACCATCCATCAAGGCATCGAGGCCGGCGCGGGCGCAGCAATCTTTCGTGACATCTTCGTCAACGGCCCGGCGCCGGACAAAATCTGGCTGAATGTCGCTTATTCCTTCAACGACTTCCGCTTCGACAAAGATCCCACTTTCGGAAACAATCGATTGCCGGGAGCCCCAAGTCACTATTTGCGCGCGGAGCTTCTCTACAAGCACCCTACCGGTTTCTATGTTGGACCCAACGTCGAATGGGTGCCACAGGCCTACTTTGTGGACAGCATGAACACGCTGACGACAGAGCCTTACGCCTTGTTGGGATTGAAAGCCGGGTTCGACAATGGCGGCCCGATGTCTGCCTACATCGAGGGGCGCAATCTCACCAACAAGACCTACATAGCCAGCGCGAGCATCATCGATCGAGCGACGGCGACGTCAGCATTGTTTGAGCCGGGTACGGGAAGAGCAGTGTACGCTGGAATGAGGTATCGATGGTGACGGGCAAATGGCACTTGGGTCTATGTTCGGCTCCGCGGCAGGCCGGCGTTCCGAATGCCGATGCTGACGGCAGCGGAAGGGTGTCGCGGAAGAATGCAGGGCCATTCTCGGCCCGATCAATCGTGAAAGAGGCAATCAACATGAAGACTATCGGACGAACTCTCCTTGCAATTTCACTGTTGCTGACCGGCTGTGCCGTCGCGCAGGCCGACGAGGTCAAGGCCGGCGATCTCGTCATCTCGCAGGCGTGGAGCCGGGCGACACCAGGCGGCGCCAAGGTGGCCGGCGGCTATCTCACCATCGAGAACAAGGGCACAGTGGCCGACAAGCTGGTCGGCGTCTCCGCCGAGATCGCGGGGAAGGCTGAGGTCCACGAGATGGCGATGGACAATGGCGTGATGAAGATGCGTCTGCTCGACAAGGGTCTCGTGATCGATCCCGGCAAGACGGTGAAGTTCGCCCCCGGCGGCTACCACCTGATGCTGCAGGAGCTGAAGGGCCCCTTCAAGCAGGGCGACAAGGTGCCGGTGACGCTTCAGTTCGAGAAGGCCGGCAAGGTCGCCGTCTCCCTCGACGTCCAGGGCGTCGGCGCCCAGGCGCCGGGCGAGGGCGGGCACATGATGAAGAAAATGCCGGATCATTCGGGAATGAAGATGTGACGAGCATGATCTGGACCTTCGGGAGACCCAATATGTCGAAGCGAACCTGGCTGATCTTTCTGAGCGTCTTTGCGGCAACGCCAGCGGCTGCGCACGTCTTCCTCGAAGGCAAGCAGGCGACAGTAGGGGGATCGTACAAGGCCGTCTTCGCCGTCCCGCACGGTTGCGCGGGCTCGCCAACGGTGAAAATCCGGGTGCAGATCCCGGAAGGCGTGATCGCGGTGAAACCGATGCCGAAGGCGGGCTGGAGTGTTGACGTGGTCGAGGGCAAATACGCCGGCGAATACGATTATCACGGCAACAGGCTCTCCTCCGGCGTCAAGGAGGTGACTTGGTCCGGCGGCAAGCTGCCGGACAAGAACTATGACGAGTTCGTCATGCACACGGCCCTGACCGACACGCTCAAACCGAACACAATCCTGTACTTTCCCGTAATCCAGGAATGCGAGACCGGCGTCAGCCGCTGGATCGAGATCCCCGCGGAGGGGGCCGGGCATTCGCACGAGGGCAAGTCACCGGCGCCGGGCGTAAAACTCCTGCCAAAACCCTGATGCGCCTGCTCGCCGCGCTCGCGACGCTGCTCCTCGTCGTCGGCTTCGCAACCGGCGTCTCGGCGCACGCGGCGCTGGTCGCGGTCGAGCCGGCGAGCGGCAGCATGCTCGCGAGCGCGCCAAAGGCGGTGGAGTTGCGCTTCAATGAGACAGTGACGCCGGGCGCGATCCGGCTGATCGACGGCGCGGGCAGGGCGCGGGATGATGTGCGCGTCAACGCATCGGGCGAGACCATCTCGGTCGTGATGCCGGCGGACCTGCCGCAGGGCACGGCCGTCGTCAGCTATCGCGTCATTTCGCAGGACGGCCATCCCGTCGCGGGATCGGCGATCTTCTCGATCGGCACGCCGACGGGGACGCAACCTCCCGCAAACGCCGATGGCGGATTGAACGTGCTGATCTGGCTGGCGCGGGTCGGTCTCAATCTTGGCCTGTTCGTCGGCGTCGGCGGCGTGTTCTTTGCTCGCTGGGTTGCGTGGTCGATGACCGGCATGACCGTTCCGCGCGTGGCGCTCGCCATCGGCCTCACGAGCGCGGTGGTGTCCATTGGCGTGTTGGGGCTGGATCTCCTCGGCCTACCGCTGTCCGCTCTCGCGACGATGGCTCCCTGGAAAGTCGCATCCGGGACCAGCGCGGGCCCAGCCTTGCTCGTGGCCATCGCTGCAATGCTGTTCGCGCTGCTGGCGCTAGGCCACGCGTGGTGCGCGCGCGCTCTGGCGATCATTGCCTTCGTCGGCGTCGGCTTGTCGCTGGCCATGACCGGGCACGCCGCTACGGCACCGCCCGAACTGTTGACCCGCCCGACAATCTTTCTCCATGGTCTCGGTGTGGCCTTTTGGATTGGGGCCCTCGCGCCGCTGGTCGCCCTGTTGTCAAAGACATCGGCCGCGGCATTGCCTGTCGTGAACCGCTTCTCCCGCATCGCCGCGCTGGCCGTTGGCGTTCTGGCATTGACCGGCCTCGCGCTCGCCATCGTCCAGCTTGAGAAGCCGTCCGCATTGGTCGAGACTCGGTATGGACTCATCCTCTCGATCAAGCTGGCGCTGGTGCTCGTGCTGCTGGCGCTTGCCGCGCTCAACCGCTTTCGCCTGACTCCGGCTCTGGCGGGGGATCACAAGGCCGCGCAGAGCCTCAAGCGCTCGATCGTGCTCGAATGCGCCATCGCGCTCGGCATCTTCGCCGTCGTGGCCGGCTGGCGCTTCACGCCGCCGCCGCGGACGATCATTCCGGAGACGCCGCTGGCGATCCACATCCACACCGACAGGGCGATGTTCCAGGTCCTGGTCTCGCCGGGGAAGGCGGGTATCGACGATTTCGTGCTGCAGCTCATGACCGGCGAGGGGGCGGTGCTTGAGGCCAAGGAGGTGACGCTGACGCTGAGCCTGCCCGAACGCGGCATCGAGCCGATGGAGCGGAACGCCTCGCTCGGGCCGGACCGCTACTGGCACGTGCGCAAGGTCGAACTGCCCTTTGCCGGCCGCTGGCATGTGCGTATCGACGCGCTGGTGACCGATTTCGAGAAGATCACGCTGGAGGACGAACTCGAGGTGGCGGCGCCCTGAATCGGGCTCTTCGGCACATCACCTCGAATCTGAAGTCGACGGAAAAATGACAGGAATTCCGCTGTGTTAGCGGGTTTTCCTCATTCCCGGTCTTGTGTTTTGGCTCCCAATCCGGTTTCACTGCAAGCCATCACTGATTCCTCGAGTATTGCCATGCGGTTGTCGCGGTTCTTTCTGCCCATCCTGAAGGAAAATCCGAAAGAGGCGGAGATCGTCTCGCATCGGCTGATGCTGCGTGCCGGCATGATCCGGCAGGAGGCCGCCGGCATCTATGCCTGGCTGCCGCTCGGCTTCCGCGTGCTCAAGAAGATCGAGCAGATCGTGCGCGAGGAGCAGGACCGCTCCGGCGCGCTGGAACTGTTGATGCCGACGCTTCAGCTTGCCGATCTCTGGCGCGAGAGTGGCCGCTACGATGCCTATGGCCCCGAGATGCTGCGCATCGCCGACCGGCACAAGCGTGAGCTGCTGTACGGTCCGACCAACGAGGAAATGATCACCGAGATCTTCCGCGCCTATGTGAAGTCCTACAAGAGCCTGCCGCTCAATCTCTATCATATTCAATGGAAATTCCGCGACGAGCAGCGTCCGCGCTTCGGCGTGATGCGCGGCCGCGAGTTCCTGATGAAGGACGCCTATTCGTTCGACCTCAACGAGGCCGCGGCGCGCATCGCCTACAACAAGATGTTCGTAGCGTATTTGCGCACGTTCGCGCGGATGGGGCTGAAGGCGATCCCGATGCGCGCCGAGACCGGCCCGATCGGCGGCGACCTCAGCCACGAGTTCATCGTGCTCGCCGAGACCGGCGAATCCGGCGTGTTCATCAATCGCGACGTGCTCGACCTGCCCGTGCCGGGCGAGGACGTCGACTACGAGAGCGATTTGACGCCGATCATCAAGCAATGGACCTCGGTCTATGCGGCGACGGAAGACGTTCACGACGCCGCGCGCTTCGAGCAGGAAGTGCCCGCGGACAAGCGGGTGAACACCCGCGGCATCGAGGTCGGGCAGATCTTCTATTTCGGCACGAAATATTCCGACGCGATGAAGGCGCTGGTGGCGGGCCCCGACGGGGTCGACGTGCCGATCCACGGCGGCTCCTACGGCGTCGGCGTCTCGCGCCTGCTCGGTGCCATCATCGAGGCTTGCCATGACGATGCCGGCATTAAATGGCCGGAGGCCGTTGCCCCGTTCCGCGTGTCGATTCTCAACCTCAAGCAGGGCGATGCGGCGGTCGATGCGGCCTGCGAGAAGCTCTATGCGGAGCTGTCCGCCGAGGGCGTCGACGTGCTCTACGACGACACCGACCAGCGCGCCGGAGCCAAATTCGCCGCCGCCGACCTGATCGGCATTCCCTGGCAGATCATGATCGGGCCGAAAGGGCTCGCCGACGGCAAGGTCGAGCTCAAGCGGCGAAGTGACGGCGCCCGCGAGACCATGTCGCCTGCGGACGTGGTCGCAAGACTTGTGGGCTGATAAGGCTGGTCGGCTGAATATTGTTCATCGCCCCAGATCGCGGCCGCCAATCCGGCCACATTTGACCCCGAATCATGGGATTATCGAGCGATGGATGAAACCATGACAGAGACCAAGCCAACCGCGCCTTTTGCGCCATTCGAGTGGATGCTGTCGGCGCGCTACCTACGGGCGCGCCGCAAGGAGGGATTCATCTCGGTCATCGCCGGGTTCTCCTTCCTAGGCATCATGCTGGGCGTGGCGACGCTGATCATCGTCATGGCCGTCATGAACGGCTTCCGCAAGGAGCTGCTCGACAAGATCCTCGGGCTCAACGGCCACATCCTGGTCCAGCCGCTGGAATCGCCGCTGACCGACTGGAAGGACGTCGCCGACCGCCTCAGCCAGGTCCAGGGCATCCGGCTCGCAGCGCCCGTGGTGGATGGCCAGGCGCTGGCGTCATCGCCGTGGAACGCCTCCGGCGTCCTGGTGCGCGGCATCCGCTCCGACGACCTCAACAACCTCACCTCGATTGCCAAGAACATCAAGCAGGGTTCGCTCGAGGGCTTTGACGACGGGCAGGGGGTCGCGATCGGCCGGCGCCTCGCCGACCAGCTGTCGCTGCACGCCGGCGACAGCATCACGCTGGTGGCGCCGAAGGGCGCGGTCACCCCGATGGGCACGACACCGCGCATAAAACCGTACAAGATCGCGGCGGTGTTCGAGATCGGAATGTCCGAGTATGATCTCGGCTTCGTGTTCATGCCGCTCGCGGAGGCGCAGGCCTATTTCAACCGCAGCAACGACGTCACCTCGATCGAGGTCTTCACCACCAATCCGGATCAGATCGTCGCGTTCCGCCAGGCCGTGACGGAGGCGGCGGGCCGGCCGGTGTTCCTGGTGGACTGGCGCCAGCGCAACTCGACCTTCTTCAACGCGCTCCAGGTCGAGCGCAACGTGATGTTCCTGATCCTCACCATGATCGTGCTGGTCGCGGCGCTCAACATCGTCTCCGGCCTGATCATGCTGGTGAAGGACAAGGGCAGCGACATCGCGATCCTGCGCACGATGGGGGCTTCGCAAGGCTCGATCATGCGCATCTTCCTGATCACGGGCGCCTCGATCGGCGTGGTCGGTACGATGGTCGGCTTCATCGTCGGGCTGGTGATCTGCTTGAACATCGAATCGATCAGGCAATTCCTGTCCTGGCTGACCAGCACCGAGCTGTTTTCGCCAGAGCTGTATTTCCTGTCGAAGCTGCCCGCCGAGATCGACATCGGCGAGACCTCGGCGGTCGTCATCATGGCGCTGACGCTGTCGTTCCTGGCGACGCTGTATCCGTCTTGGCGCGCCGCGCGCCTCGATCCCGTCGAAGCGCTGCGGTACGAGTGAGGGGCTGATGGAGAGCCAGGGGGCGGAAGATGTACCGGTCATTTATCTCCACGAGATAAAGCGACAGTACTTGCAGGGCGAGGTGCCGCTGACGATCCTCGACGGCGCCAAGCTCGCGCTGTGGGCGGGCCAGTCCGTCGCGCTGGTGGCGCCGTCCGGCTCGGGCAAGTCGACGCTGCTGCACATTGCGGGACTGTTGGAAGCGCCCGATTCCGGCGAGGTCTACGTCAATGGCGCGCCGACCTCGCAACTGCCCGACATCGAGCGCACCCAGCTTCGCCGCACCGACATCGGCTTCGTCTACCAGTCGCACCGGCTGCTGCCGGAGTTCTCGGCGCTCGAAAATGTGATGATGCCGCAGATGATCCGCGGCCTCAAGAAGTCCGAGAGCGTCAAGCGCGCCAAGGAAATCCTGGGCTATCTCGGCCTCGGCGAGCGCATCACGCACCGTCCGTCCGAGCTGTCGGGCGGCGAGCAGCAGCGCGTTGCGATCGCGCGCGCCGTGGCCAATGCGCCGCGGGTGCTGTTCGCGGACGAGCCGACCGGCAATCTCGATCCGCACACCGCGGACCACGTCTTCCAGGCCCTGATGCAGCTCGTCAAGGCGACCAAGGTCTCCATGCTGATCGCGACCCACAACATGGAACTCGCCGGCCGCATGGACCGCCGCGTGTCGCTGTCGAACGGCCAGGTGGTCGAGCTCGAGTAAAAACCGCGAAAACAACCCCATGCACAGTAGCCAAGTGCTTGGCCGGACTGACTAAAAAAATGGCGCTCCCCGGGGCGTTCAAGGCCGGATCACCGTCAATTTGAACGGTCCGCCATTGGCGGCGGCATGGTCCACCGCCTCATTGGCATGGTCGAGATCGAAGGCGGTGGCCTCGTACTCCTCCAGCCTGAGCAGTCCCGCGCGCACCAGCGCGATCAGGCGGCTTGCTGCATCCGGCGGATACATCCAGACGCCGTGGATGCTGATGCAGTTTCGCATGATCCAGGGGTAAGGCAGCTCGAGGCCCGCGCCGCCGGCCATGCCGACGCCGCCCATCAGCACGACGCGGCCGTAAGCGCGCACCGTCATGATCGCCGCGCGCACCACATTGGTGCTCACCGAGGGCGGCATGATGTCGAGCACGCAGTCGATCGGCCCGGGCGCCGCGCGCTTCATGCTCTCGCGGTCGTCGTCCTCATTGCTGGTGAGCCTGACCGGCTTCACGCGGTCGCCAAAACGCCGGACCAGGTCGGCCAAGACCTTGTCGTTGCGGCCGGGCGCGACCACGCAGGCCGCGCCCATTGCGAGCGCGACCGAGACGGCCGCGCTGCCGAAATTGCCGGTGGCCCCGCTCACCAGCACGGTCTCGCCCGGCTGAAGATTGGCGGCAAGGAAGCCGCCATAGGGCACCAGCAGCGTCCCCAGCGCGCACCATCGCGTGGCGTCCTCCGGCGTGATCGTGCCGAGCCGTTTCACGTTCTCCGTCGGCACCCGCATCTGCTCGGCGAACGAGCCGTGGCGAAAATGCCGTTGCAGGCGCATGGCGCCGGCACCGGGGGCGGTGAGTCCTTGCAGGGCAATGTCGGGCGCTGCGGCGTCGTCGCGCGAGCGCACCGTCGGGTCGCAGAACACCCAGTCGCCAACGCTGAGCTTCGTCGCGTCCGGGCCGATGGCGCGGACCCGGCCGATGCCGCCAGGCCCCGGGATGATCGGCAGGTCGAGCGCATAGTTGCGCGCCCCGCTGAAGACCTCGTTCATGTAGGACAGCACCCGCGTTGCGACGACGTCCACGATGACCTCGCCCGTGCCGAGCACAGGGTCCGCGGCTTCCTCAATCGCAAGCGGCGATCCAAACGATTTCAATACGGCAGCCTTCATGATCTCACCTCAAAGTGGAGTGAAGCCCATATGCGCCGCCTTTCCTGGCCCGGGAAGGCCTGGTATTATCCTAGTATTCCCCAAGCCCTCCATCGAGGCATGTCACCATGGCCGACCCACGCCGCGTCGAATTCGGCGACTTCCTCAGGTCCCGCCGCGAGAAGCTGTCGCCGAAGACGGTCGGACTTCCCGCGGGCCGGCGACGCCGCACCGCGGGCCTGCGCCGCGAGGAGGTCGCGCAGCTCGCCGGCATCGGCGTCGACTGGTACATCCGGCTCGAACAGGGCCGCACCGTCAGCCCGTCGGTCACCACCGTCGACGCGCTGGCGCGCGCGTTACGCCTCAGCAAGACCGAGCATGCCCATCTCAAGGCACTTGCGCGCGACGGCGATAGGCGCGCGTTCACGCGCGAGGTCGTGCCGCCGCCCGTTCGACGGATGATCGAGAGCCTGGCGCAGCCGGCCTATGTCACGGGGCGGCGCTGGGACGTGCTGGCCTGGAACGCGGCGGCCGAGGAGATCTTCGGGTTCGGACAATTGCCCGAGCAGGACCGCAACACGCTGCTGCTGGTGATGACGAACAAGCAGACGCGAAAATTCTACGGTGCCGGCTGGGCCGATGTCGCCAAGAGCATGGTCGCGATGTTTCGCGCCACTCACGACGTCTGGGCCGGCGATCCCGCCTTTACGGACTTGTTGACGCGGCTGCGCCAGGGCAGTCCGGAATTCGTCAAATGGTGGGAAGCGCACGAGATCCGCAGCACTGCCGCGGGCCTCAAGACCATGAACCATCCGACCAAGGGCGTGCTCCGGTTCGAGCACACCAGCTTTCAGGCCAATGACGATCCGGCGCTAAAGCTCGTGATCTACACGCCGGTTTAGATTGCGGAAGCACAGGGCCCGAGTTCGTCAAGTATGACGGTCGATGATCTGAAGCAGCCGATCGCAGGATGCCTCGATCCTCTTGTGGGGCGATGTGGCGACGCCCAGCAACAGGCCGGATCGCGCCGAGACCGCAGACGCATGCCATAGCGACAGCGGCGTGGGCGCCAATCCAAACGATGCCGCTTCCCGCGCGATCGCGACGTCGGAGGTTCCGTCCGGCAGTCTCAGGACCGCGGCCAATCCGGCGATCGCAACGTCCTTGGCAACGTCCTTGGCGCCTGCCTTCAAATATTTCAGCAGCGCATCGCCTTGCGCGGCATAGGCCCGCTTCGTGCGTCGAAGATGCCGTAGATAGTGGCCGTCGCGGATGAATTCGGCGGTTGCGAGTTGTACGGAGGGCCCGGGCGCCGGAGCGAGGCATGCCGCAACCTCGGCAAAACGGGAAGCCAGAGAGGCGGGTGCAACGACGAAGCCCAGCCGCAAGGCAGGAGTCAGGGTCTTGCTGAAAGACCCGATGTGAATGACGCGCCCGAAACGATCGAGAGAAGCGAGCGCCGGTGTGGCCCGACCTCTCAGCTGAAGCTCGCTGAGATAGTCGTCCTCGATCACCCAGACCCGTTCCTGGGCGGCCCAGTCGAGAAGACGCGAACGTCTTGCCAGTGACAATGTCGAGCCAAGCGGTGCCTGCTGTCCCGGGGTCACGACGACCAATGCAGCATCGGGAGCGTGTTTCAGGCCGTAACCGACGTCGATGCCGTCCGCGTCAACCGGGATCGGCGTGATCGACAAGCTTGCAAGCTCAAGCCCGTGCCTAGTGAAGGGGAAGCCCGGGTCCTCCATCCAGACCTTTTTCTGCTCGAGGCAGAGAACCCGGAGTGCCAGTCCGAGCCCGCTGCTGAAGCCGCCGGTGATGATGATCTGCGACGGTGCACATTCGATCCCCCTCGCCAGCGCCAGATACGCAGCGATGTCGCGCCTCAATTCCAGCTCGCCGCGGGGATCCCGGTAGATGGCCGGTGCGCTCGTCTCCGCGCGCACCGCCCGCGTGCGCATCCTCGCGAACAGCTTGGCGGGAAAGGTCTCGTGAGCGGGCACACCCATCTGGAAAACGGCCGGTCCCGCAGTGAGCTCCTGGTACATCTCCATGAACGAGCCGGGGTGGGGAGCTGCTTCCTGCCGAGGGGTAAAGGCGGGCCGATCCGCAACATGCGTTCCGGTCGCGCGCGACGCGACGATCAATTGCGCGGAGGAGAGCTTTTCGTAAGCCGAACGCACGGTGCCGCGCGCGACACCCAGCTGAGCCGCCAAATCCTGCCAGGACGGCAGACGAGCTCCCGGCGCCAGCACGCCGCTCTCGATGGCAGCTCCGATACCTCTGCGGATTTGTTCCGCCAATGGCGTCTTCGCAGATCGATCGAGCTCCAGCCGCAGCGGTTTGACCATGCCTTCGTGGTACACGATTTTTGTCCATTCTTGGTGCTTTTTTGTAGACCAGTGCGAGGACATTTATCAGACAAGGAACGTATCCGGCGACCGCCGCCGAACAGAACCGATCATGGAGTATGAAAATGGCCAAGCGTCTCGATTACGACCGCATCGCACCCGCAGGGATGAAAGCGCTCGGCGGCGTCTACGGCTATGTCATGCAGAGCAATCTTCCTGCCACGCTCGTCACTCTGGTCTATCTGCGCATTTCGCAGATCAACGGCTGCGCCTACTGCCTCGACATGCACACGCGCGATCTGCTGAAGAGCGGACAGAAGATCGAAAAGATCGCGCTGGTGCAGACCTGGGCGGAAGGCGGTCATCTCTTCGACGAGCGGGAGCGTGCCGCCCTCGCATGGGCTGAAACGGTGACCCTTGTGGCTGAAACCGGCATCCCGGATCAAGCTTACGAGGCTGCCCGCGCCGTCTTCCAGGAGCGCGAGCTCGTCGATCTCACCATCGCGATCGGCCTGATGAACGCGTACAATCGCATGGCAATCAGCTTCCGAAATACGCCACAGGCCGCGAAGGAGGAGATGGCAGCCTGACCGCGGTGCCAGACGGCAAGAGGGTACAGACATGCCTTCGACTGCGACGGCATGTCCTGAGAAATCGGCGATTCAAGGCAGGAGCTTGATATGACCATCGCAATTTCCGGCGTGAAGATTCCCGACAGTAAGATCGCACGGGAGGCCGCCGAGCTGGTGCGCCAGTACGAAAACGACATGTTGTTCAACCACTCGGTCCGCGTCTTTGTGTTCGGCGCGATCAAGGGACATCGGAAAAATCTAAAATTCGATTCCGAGCTGCTCTACATCGCGGCGCTGTTCCACGATCTCGGGCTTGTCGACCATTACCATACACAGACCAAGCGATTTGAAGTTGATGGCGCCGATGCCGCCCGCGAATTTCTGAGGGGACACGGCATTGACGAGCCAAAGGCCGATCTGGTTTGGGAGGCGATCGCGCTACATACGACGCCTGGAATTCCACAATACATGCGGCCGGAAATCGCTCTCACGAATGCGGGCGTTTTGGTCGACGTCGTGGGGATTGGCTATGATGAGTACACGCCGGAGCAGCGCGACCAGGTGACCACCGCATTTCCGCGCGGTGACTTCAAGAACGAGTTCCTTCAGATACAAACCTGCTCAGCCTTGAAGAAGCCGCAGACCACGTTCGGGACTGTTAATTTCGATTACATCGAAGATCACGACCCCACATTTCACAAGCCGAACGCATGCACTCGCATCCGCAACACTCCCTGGCAGAGCTGACCTTCGGCGCGATGTTCGAGTTTCGCTACGTTGACTCATGGCGACGGTGCGGCCGGGGGCGTTACGCTGGCGTTCGGCTGCTGAATAGCCGGCCACGGGCTCTTGGGAGCCGGCGTCGTCACCGCGCATGACGTCGCAAGCTGCGGCCACACTGACGTCAGGCCCGTCAGGTCGATGTCGAATTTCGTGATGTCCGCCTCGTCGTCGGGTAGCAGCATGGTTTCGCGGACATGCAGGGAGCGGGACGCCAGTATCGCCTTGACCATCTCGGGATCGATGCTGCCGCGCCAGACCTCATATTTTCCGGCCCGCAATGCAGACCCTCCGGCCGTCTTGTCCGGAGCGGCGTCCGCCGTTACCAGGATGGTGCTCTTGCCGACGGCCGTCTCGTCGATCTCGCCCGCGAATGTCAGCGGCACGCGCTTTCCGCTTTCGCAAGACAGACGCCATTCTCCATAGGCCGGAACGAAGCGCCGTTCTCCTTCTTCAGCATCGCGATCTTGCGGACGAAGGGGCGCGCTTCGTTTTCCAGTTTCCAGGGTCCGTCCGCCACGTCTGGATTGGTAATCTGGCGACCAGGTGGGAGCAGGCAGAACGGCAGCCTCCCAGGGGACGGTGACGACGGGAACCTAAATGCCATCATGCGGTTATCGCGCAGACAATTTGCGCGACCCGGCTGCATCACTCAGAAAGTCAGGCGGGCTACCTGTGGTCGAAGCGAACAGCAGCGGGACGATCAAACGGCTGGCTCCTCGTGGAGCTAGGGAAGTGGCAGGGGAACACCAATGACGACAGCGACCGGGGTCCGCTCGGCCGATCGCAATTCCGTCTTAGCCACACTCGGCGACTACATCCGAGAGATCAGCAATCCCGACGATCTCGCCTACGCCGCGGCGGAGCTGCTCGGCCGCAGCCTGAACGTCAGCAGGGCAGGTTACGGCACGGTCGACACCTCAGCCGAGACCATCACCATTGTCCGCGACTGGAACGCACCGGGCATCCTGAGCCTCGCAGGCGTGCTGCGGTTTCGCGACTATGGCAGCTACATCGAAGACCTCAAGCGGGGCGAGACCGTCGTCTGTGCCGATGCGGAGAAAGACCCTCGCGTCGGCGATCGTGCCAATGCTCTCGAGGCGATCTCTGCGCGCGCGCTCGTCAACATGCCGATCTCGGAGCCCGACGGGGTCGTGGCGCTGCTCTATCTGAACGATGCCAAGCCGCGCGAATGGAGCCCCGAAGAGCTGGAGCTTATTCGCGATGTTGCCGAGCGCACGCGCACGGCCGTCGAGCGCCGCCGTGCGGAAACGGCTGTGCGGGAGAACGAAGCCCGCCTGCTTTTCCTGGACGCACTCAACAAGGAGACGGCCAGGACTCGCGATGCCGACGGCGTGATGGCGGTCACGACCAAAATGGTCGGCGAGCATCTCGGCGTCTCGAACTGCGCCTACGCCGACATGGATCCGGACCAGGACGGCTTCACCATACGCGGCGATTGGGCCGCGCCCGGCGCAATGCATATCATCGGTCACTACAGTCTGGCCGATTTTGGCAAGCAGGCGGTGCGAGAGTTGAGTGCGGGCAGGCCGCTCATCATCAATGACAATCTAAGGGAGATTGCGCCGGACGAAGCCGCCACTTTCCAGAACATCGGGATCGGTTCGACGATTTGCATGCCCTTGGTGAAAGAAGGGCGACTGACCGCCCTGATGGCGATTCATCACCGCGGCCCGCACCAGTGGACGCCGCGCGAACTCGCCTTGCTCACCGAAGTGACCGAGCGATCGTGGGCCCACATTGAGCGCGTCCGATCGGAACAGGCGGCGCGGGAGGCTGCCGAACGACTGACGCTTGCAAACAAGGCGGCTGGTATCGGCACCTGGGACTACGACCCGGTCAACAACGTTCTTCGATGGGATAGCCGCTGCAAGGAGGTATTCGGCTTATCGCCCGACGCCGAAGTCAGCTATGAAGGCTCGTTCCTGAAGGGCCTTCATCCCGAGGACCGGCAGCGCGCCCACGAGGCCGTCTCCGCAGCGCTGACGCCGCACTCTCCGCCAAACTACAACATGGAATACCGGACCATTGGCATCGAGGATGGGGTCGAACGCTGGATCGCCGCGACCGGTCAAGCCATCTTTGCCGACGGCCAGGCTGTTCGGTTCATTGGAACGGTTCTGGATATCACCGCGCAAAAGAAAACCGAGCGTCATCTCAGAATACTGAATGATACCGGGGCCTCGGTCTCTCGCGAACGCGACCTCGACAAGATCGTCCAGATCGTCACGGATGCCGGCGTCGGACTCACGGGTGCTCAATTCGGCGCCTTTTTCTACAACGTTCTGGCGCCGGATGGCGGCAGCTATATGCTGTATTCGCTGTCCGGTGCCTCGCCATCCGCGTTTGAAAACTTTCCGATGCCGCGCAACACCGCCCTCTTTGGCCCGACTTTCGAGGGCTCCGGCGTGGTGAGGTCCGACGACATTCTGCAGGACCCCCGCTATGGCAAGAACGCGCCGCGGAAAGGCATGCCCGAGGGCCATCTTCCGGTCCGATCCTATCTGGCGGTCCCTGTGATCTCGCGCACCGGCGAAGTCTTCGGCGGACTTTTCTTCGGTCACGCAGAGACGGGTAAATTCCAGGCCGAGCATGAATCCGCATTGCTTGGCATTGCGGGCCATGCCGCCACCGCTATCGACAACGCCCAGCTCTTGACCCGGCTCGAGGCGCTCAATGCGGGATTGGAGCAACGTGTTGCCGACGAAATCGCCGAGCGCATGAAAGCTGAAGAGCAATTGCGGCAATCCCAGAAGATGGAAGCCGTCGGGCAATTGACCGGAGGCATTGCTCACGACTTCAACAATATGCTGGCCGTGATTCTCGGCAGCTTGAACCTTGCCAAGCGGCGGCTCAGCAGGGGAGAGGTCAGCATAGACCGCTTCATCGAGGGCGCCATCGACGGCGCAAATCGCGCAGCCACGTTGACGCAGAGGCTGCTCGCGTTCTCGCGCCAACAGCCGCTCGCGCCTGAGGTCGTTGACATCAACAAGATGGTCGGCGGGATGAGCGAGCTGCTCGAGCGGTCGCTTGGCGAGCTAATCCGCCTCGATACGGTGCTGGCGGATGGCCTCTGGCGGGTCAAGGCAGACCCGGCCCAGCTCGAAAGCGCCGTGATCAATCTCGCGGTCAATGCGCGCGATGCCATGCCGAAGGGCGGCAGGCTGACGATAGAAACCAGCAACGCCTCGATAGACCGAAAATATGCTCGCGAGTATGCACTCGCACCCGGGCAGTACGTTCTCGTCGCCGTGACGGACAACGGCACGGGAATTCCGGCCGATGTGCTCGGCAAGGTGTTCGATCCGTTTTTCACGACCAAGGTCGTGGGCAAGGGCACCGGCCTCGGCCTCAGTCAGGCCTATGGTTTCGTGCGGCAGTCGGGCGGCCATGTCAAAATTGACTCGGAAGTCGATGTTGGCACGACCGTGAAGATCTACCTTCCACGCTTCG
Organism: Bradyrhizobium sp. MI1.3; assembly: GCF_055811695.1. Lineage (NCBI taxonomy): Bacteria > Pseudomonadati > Pseudomonadota > Alphaproteobacteria > Hyphomicrobiales > Nitrobacteraceae > Bradyrhizobium > Bradyrhizobium sp. MI1.3. Next base: position 58,668 of record NZ_JBVVPQ010000013.1, read on the forward strand.
CCGGCGAGGAGGCGAGCTCAGATCTGTCGCAGGAAGAGACACCCGCCGGTGCGAGCCATCAGAACGAAACCATTCTCGTCGTGGAAGACGACGAGCGCGTCCGCAGCATGTCGTCGGAAAGCCTGCGCGAACTTGGCTATACCGTCATCGAGGCAGCCAGCGCCAAAGAGGCGATCAGGACGATCGAAAATGGTTTCGTTCCGGATCTGCTGTTCACGGATGTCGTCATGCCCGACATGACCGGCGCCGAGCTGGCGGCCGAGCTGTCGAGACGATTCCCGGCGCTGAAAGTGCTGTTCACCACCGGCTACACGCGCGATGCAATCGTTCACAATGGCGTGCTCGATGCCGGCAAGCATCTGCTTCCGAAGCCCTTCGCTATCGAAGACCTGGCTGCCAAAGTCCGCAGCTTGCTTGACGATATCTGAACGCGCTTTGGAAGCGATCTCTCCCGTTTGCAAGCCGCCGTCACAAGGGCTATGTCCCGGCTTTCGGAAGAGCATGACATGACAATCTCGGATGACAACGACCTCGCGCGCCTGAAAGAAATCGGGCGCATCGTCGCCAATATCCTGGAGGCAATGGGGAAGGCGCTCGAGCCGGGCATGACCACCTCCGAGCTCGATCGGATCGGGCGTGTACTGCTGGAGGCTGCCGGCGCACGTTCGGCTCCGGAGCTGGCCTACGACTTTCCGGGCGCAACCTGCATCAGCGTGAACGAGGAGATCGCTCATGGCATCCCGGGCGATCGGCGGATCGCGCGTGGGGACCTCGTGAACATCGACGTGTCAGCCGAGAAGAACGGCTTCTTTGCGGATACGGGAGCATCGTTCGCCGTTCCACCCGCAACGCGAGTGGTCGAACGTCTTTGCAGGGATGGCCGGCGCGCAATGTGGACGGGCCTGCAGCAGGTTGGAGCCGGCAAGCCGATCGCCGGAATCGGTCAGGCCATCGGGACCTTTGCGCGGAAGAACGGTTACAGCCTGGTCAGGAACCTTGCCAGTCACGGTGTCGGCCTGTCGCTCCACGAAGAGCCGACGGAGATCGCAACATGGCCCGACCGCTCCGAACGCCGCGTGATGAGCGAAGGCCTCGTGTTCACCGTCGAGCCGTTTTTGTCCCTTGGCGCGGAATGGGCAGAGGATGGCGACGATCCGTGGACGCTCTATAGCAGCCCCGAGGCGCCGACCGTTCAATACGAGCACACGGTCATCGCTACGCGAAGCGGACCGTTGATTGTTACGATGGCTGGTTAAGGAGGTGTCCTCAAGCTACCGGATCTCGGGCCGCATCCAAAAGGCGGGCCGCATATCAGAGTCCCGATTTAATTGACGCGCCGCGAGTGGCGAGGGGGCTTCTTCTGCGCAAAATACGGGTTCGCTACGCACGTCGCCGACCGACCGACTGCTAAAAATCTGCACTGCTCGAGCGAGGTGTAGCGGCAATCGAAATAGCCGACGGGGCCGTAGATCTGCATGCAGACCGGATAGCTCGGATCATAGGTCTGCGCGCGCGCAGGCGCGCCCGCGAGGAGCAGGCCGATCGCGAGGAGCGCGAGGCGAGTGCGACGCATCTCAGCGCGGCACGTAGTAACCGGGTGAATAACCCGGCACCTGCGCGCGCGGCCTGTTCTGATACGCATAGGGGTCATCGCTCTGACCTGCGAAATAAGGGTTCGCGATGCAGGTGAGGGCGCGGCCCGACGAACTCGCCTGGCACTGCGCGTAACTGTCGAACGTGCAATTGCTCAGCCCCGGCCATTCATCGCCGGTCAGGCAGAAGGCATGGTGGGTCCCGAACGCGCGCGCAGGCACGCTTGCGCTGAGCGTGAGCCCAAATGTGGCGAGGGCGAGCGAAAATATGGCGATAATGGGGAGGGCAATTCGTCTGCGCATTCAATTCTCCAATCACGCGAACGTGCGCGCGACGTTGTCACGCGCGCGTGCCGCAGATGTCGTGTAATCGACAATGGAACTCATGAAAACACTTGTTTCAAAGGGTTTCCAGCGCGCGTTGGTAAATCTTCATTAATGAAGCGCGATCCTTTGGCGCGGACTGTGGCGTCGAGGTTACAGCAATTCCGTCGCGCGCTGGTATGACGACGCCACGGCCCGGGGGCCTAACGACGAAACTGGAACGGGAATCAAATGAACAAGAATCTGTTGCTTGCTGCTGTGAGCCTTGTCGCGCTCGGCGCGACCGCACCGGCGCTGGCTGCTGACCTCGCTGCGCGGCCTTACACCAAGGCGCCGGCGATGGTTGCCGCGATCTACGACTGGAGCGGCTTCTACATCGGTATCAACGGCGGCGGCGGTTCCGCCCATTCGACCTGGGATCTCGTCGGCGGTGGCCGCGAGGGTTCGCACGATGCGACCGGCGGCACGGTCGGCGGTCAGATCGGCTACCGCATGCAGTCGGGCCAGTGGGTGTTCGGCATCGAAGGTCAGGGCAACTGGGCTGACTTCTCGGGCGACAACGTCAGCGCGCTGTTCGCGACGCGCAACCGCTCCAAGATCGACTCGTTCGGTCTGATCACCGGTCAGATCGGCTACGCCTGGAACAACGTCCTCGTTTACGCCAAGGGCGGTGCGGCTGTCGCCGGCAGCAAGTATGAAGTCTCGACCCTTGGCGGCGCGCTGCTGTCCTCGAACGATCAGACCCGTTGGGGTGGCACGATCGGTGCCGGCCTCGAGTACGGTTTCGCCCCGAACTGGTCGGTTGGCGTCGAGTACAACCATATCTTCCTGCAGGACAAGAACGTCACCTTCGCGCTGGTGCCCTCGACCGATCGCATCCGTCAGGACGTCGACATGGGCCTCGTCCGCCTGAACTACAAGTTCGGCGGCCCGAGCCTCGGCCGTTACTGAGGAGATGCCTGATATCGATCGCTCGACTTCGAGCGGTCGGCGAAAGCCCCGGCCATCGGCCGGGGCTTTTTTATTGTTGGACTTCAGCGGGTTAACCATCCCGTTTCGAGACGGTCGAGATGGCTTGACTCCTGAGAACGAAATGAGAACAATGTTCTTCATACGTTCTCACCATGGAGTAAGCCATGTTCAGGATTTTCGTCGAAGAAGCCGCCGCGCTAGCCTCGATCGCGCTGTTTGTCGGGATGATCGCGATCTGGGCCCAGGTGCTCCCGCAGCTCTAGGCGCTGGCCAGGTTGGGGAAAAGCAGGACCACGCGGCCGATTGGCCGCTCTGGCGTGGACTCTGGCAGCGTGACGCCCCACCATTATGAGGCGAGTCGGCCGGGCGAGTGCAGGATGCCTCCCGTGCCGGTGACCGCTCCATCTCATCTGCAAGAGGCCGTCACGCGACCATGCCGAGCGCCGGATTTGTCCACCTTCACGTTCACTCGGCCTATTCGCTGCTCAAGGGCTCGATCAAGATCGCCAAGCTCGCGGAGCTTGCCAAGAAAGACCATCAGCCGGCGCTGGCGCTGACCGACACCGACAACATGTTCGGTGCGCTGGAGTTCTCCGACAAGATGGCGGGCTCCGGTATCCAGCCGATCGTGGGCTGCGAGATCGCGATCGAGTTCGGCGACCAGGATCCCACTGCGCGTAACGTGCTGCTGCCCTCGCGCGTGGTGCTGCTGGCCGCGCAGGAGCGCGGCTATCGCAGCCTGATGCGGCTGAACTCGCGCGCGTTCATGGAGACGCCCGACACTCATGCTCCCCACATCAAGTTCGACTGGCTCGAAGGCGAGACCGAAGGCCTGATCGCGCTGACGGGCGGTCCGGACGGGCCGATCTCGCTGGCGCTTGCCGGCGGTTATAGCGAGCTCGCGGCGGCGCGCTGCGAGCGTCTGGCCAGCCTGTTCGGGGACCGCCTCTACGTCGAATTGCAGCGCCACAACATCGAGAAGGAGCGGCGGGTCGAAAGCAGCCTGATCGACATCGCCTATACCAAGGGCCTGCCGCTGGTCGCGACCAACGAGCCGTATTTCGCCGCGACCGACGATTACGAAGCCCATGACGCGCTGCTCTGCATCGCCGGCGGCCGGCTGATCGCGGAGACTGAGCGCGAGCAGCTCACGCCCGATCACCGCTTCAAGACCCGCGCCGAGATGGCGGTGCTGTTCGCCGACATTCCGGAGGCGCTGGCCTCGACGGTCGAGATCGCCGAGCGCTGCTCGTTCCGGCCGATGACGCGCAAGCCGATCCTGCCGTTCTTCACGGTCGGCGCTGCCGCAAGCTCCGATGCCGCCTCCGTCGAGGCGGCCGAATTGAAGCGGCAGGCGGAGGAGGGGCTCGCCAACCGCCTGCGCGTGCACGGGCTGTCGCAGGGCACGACGGAAGAAGACTACAACGCGCGGCTTGCGTTCGAGCTCGACGTCATCATGCGCATGAAGTACGCGGGCTACTTCCTGATCGTCTCCGACTTCATCAAATGGGCGAAGGGCCAGGGCATTCCGGTCGGGCCAGGCCGCGGCTCCGGCGCGGGCTCGCTGGTTGCGTGGGCGCTGACCATCACCGACCTCGACCCGATCAAGTTCGGCCTGCTGTTCGAGCGCTTCCTCAATCCGGAACGCGTCTCGATGCCGGATTTCGACATCGACTTCTGCCAGGACCGCCGCGGCGAGGTGATCAGGTACGTGCAGGAGCGCTACGGTCGCGACCAGGTCGCGCAGATCATCACCTTCGGTACGCTGCAGGCGCGTGGCGTGCTCCGCGACGTCGGCCGCGTGCTGCAGATGCCTTACGGTCAGGTCGACAAGCTCACCAAGCTCGTGCCGCAGAATCCGGCCGCGCCGGTGACGCTTGCGGCCGCGATCGAGAGCGAGCCGAAGCTCCAGGCGTTCCGCGACGAGGACCCGGTGGTGGCGCGCGCCTTCGACATCGCGCAGCGCCTCGAAGGCCTGACCCGTCACGCCTCGACGCACGCGGCCGGCATCGTGATCGGCGATCGCCCCTTGAGCGAACTCGTGCCGATGTATCGCGATCCCAAATCCGACATGCCGGTAACCCAGTTCAACATGAAATGGGTCGAGCCCGCGGGCCTCGTGAAGTTCGACTTTCTCGGTCTGAAGACGCTGACCGTGCTCGACGTGGCGTGCAAACTGCTCAAGCCGCGCGACATCCATGTCGATCTCGCGACGCTGCCGATCGACGATGCCGAAAGCTACCAGATGCTGGCGCGCGGCGAGGTGGTCGGCGTGTTCCAGGTTGAAAGCCAGGGCATGCGGCGCGCGCTGGTCGACATGCGCCCCGACCGTTTCGAGGACATCATCGCGCTGGTCGCGCTCTATCGACCGGGTCCGATGGCGAACATCCCGACCTATTGCGCGCGCAAGCACGGCGACGAGGAGCCGGAATATCTCCACCCCGTGCTGGAGCCGATTCTCAAAGAGACCTTCGGCGTCATCATCTACCAGGAACAGGTGATGCAGATCGCGCAGGTGATGTCGGGCTATTCGCTCGGCGACGCCGACCTGCTGCGCCGCGCCATGGGCAAGAAGATCCGCGCCGAGATGGAGAAGCAGCGCGAGATCTTCGTCGCAGGCGCAGTGAAGAACGGCGTGCCGAAGGGGCAGGCCGATACCATCTTCGAGCTGCTGGCGAAATTCGCCGACTACGGCTTCAACAAGAGCCACGCGGCGGCCTATGCGCTGGTGTCCTACCACACCGCCTACATGAAGGCGCATTACCCGGTGGAGTTCATCGCGGCGTCGATGACGCTCGATCTCAACAATACCGACAAGCTGTCCGAATTCCGCGCCGAGGCGCAGCGCCTCGGCATCAAGGTCGAGCCGCCCAACGTCAATCGCTCCGGCGCGACTTTCGAGGTCGGCGACAAGACCATCTACTACGCGCTCGCGGCGCTGAAGGGCGTCGGCATTGCGGCCGTCGAGCAGATCATCGCGGAGCGGACCAAAAACGGCTTGTTCACCTCGCTCGCCGACTTCGCCGCGCGAGTGTCGCCGCGCGCGATCAACAAGCGCATCATCGAAAGCCTCGCTGCTGCGGGCGCCTTCGACACCCTGGAGCCGAACCGGGCGCGGGTCTTCGCCGGCGCCGACTCGATTCTCGCCGCATGCCAGCGGGCGAACGAAGCTGCAACCATCGGCCAGAACGACATGTTCGGCAGCTCGGCCGACGCGCCGACCATCATGCTGCCGCAGATCGAGCCTTGGTTGCCGGCCGAGCGGCTGCGCCGCGAATATGATGCGATCGGCTTCTTCCTGTCGGGACATCCGCTCGACGATTACGCCACCGTGCTGAAGCGGCTGCGTGTGCAGTCCTGGGCCGAGTTCTCGCGCGCGGTGAAGACCGGCGCCACGGCAGGCAAGGTCGCCGCCACGGTGGTGTCGCGCATGGAGCGGCGCACCAAGACCGGCAACAAGATGGGCATTATGGGGCTCTCTGATCCCACGGGTCACTTTGAGGCGGTGCTGTTCTCCGAAGGCCTTGCGCAATATCGCGACGTGCTGGAGCCGGGCGCCGCGGTGCTGCTCCAGCTCGGCGCCGAGCTTCAGGGCGAGGACGTCCGCGCGCGCGTGCTCCACGCCGAACCGCTGGACGAGGCGGCGGCCAAGACGCAGAAGGGCCTGCGCATCTTCGTGCGCGATACCAAGCCCCTGGAATCGATCGCCAAGCGTCTCGCCGGCCCCGACATGGCCGCTTCCAACGGCGCCGCGCCGAAGGTCGGCAGTCCGGGCACCGCGCCCCGCTCCAACGGCGACGGCGAGGTCTCGCTGGTCATGATGCTCGACCTCGAGACCGAGGTCGAGATGAAGCTGCCCGGCCGCTTCAAGGTCTCGCCGCAGATCGCCGGCGCCATCAAGGCGGTCGCGGGCGTGGTGGACGTGCAGCAGCTCTGATCGAGTGGCCAGCGCTGAAGGTCGTGCGTGCTCCCTGCGGATGTTGTGGTTTCGTCACGTCATTGCGGCTATGATCGCGGCGATGCCATCGTCCACCTCGCCGGGAGGAAACGCGACATGTGCGACAAATGCTCTGAAGCTCTGCAGGGAAACGCTGGGCCGTCGCGGCGGTCCGCAATGCTGTTTGGCGCCGCCGCGTTCGGCCTTGCCCTCGCCGGCAATGCTTTCGCCAAGGAGACCAAGGCGCCGCCCAAGCCGCAGAACGTGCTGTCACCCGATGCGTCGTTGAAGCGCCTGACGGAAGGCAATGCGCGCTATGTCGACGGGGTGTCGCGGCGGCACGATTTCAAGCACGAGCGCGAGGCGTTGGTCGGCGGACAGAACCCGTTTGCCGCCGTGCTGAGCTGTGCCGATTCGCGCATCGCGCCGGAATATGCCTTCGACACCGGCCGTGGCGATCTGTTCGTTTGCCGCGTCGCCGGAAATTTTGCCGGCACCGAAACCGTCGCCAGCATGGAATACGCGGTGGCCGTACTGAATACGCCGCTGATCCTCGTGCTCGGCCATGACGCTTGCGGCGCGGTCGATGCGACGCTGAAGGCGATCAAGGACAACAAGCCGCCGCCGGGCCATATTCCCTCGCTGGTCGATGCGATCACGCCCGCCGCCAAGGCTGCGATGCAGCAGGGCGGGGACGTCCTCGACAAGGCGATCCGGCAGAACGTCATCGACAACATCGCGAAGCTGAAATCGGCAGCGCCGATCCTCAACGCGGCCGTGGAGCAGGGCAAGCTGAAGGTCGTCGGCGGCATCTATCGGCTCACGACGGGAACGGTCGACCTGATCGCGCAGGGCTGAACCGGCTGACTTCGCCTCGCGCCGGTGCGTCGCCGCGTCACTTACGCGGAGCTGACGCCGGCGCGGGTGGCCATCCCTCCGCCTCAATCCAAGTCTTCGCTATTTGGAAGCCTTTCGTTCAAGTGCCATTCAGCTGGCCACGCGTCTGATGCGGGGCGGCACCTCAACAACAAAACGGGCAAGCAAGCCATGCGTGGGACGCTCAGAGCCTTCATTTGCCTTCTCCTGCCGATCGCGGTCCTTGCCGCAGGCGCGCCGGAGCCGGCGCGTGCGCAGCAGCAGGAAAAGCGTATCGCGCTCGTGGTCGGCAACGGCGCTTATGCCAAGTCGCCGCTGGCGACGACGGCAAACGATGCCGGCCTGATCGCGCAGACGCTGCAGGCGGCGGGCTTCGACGTCGTCGGCGCCCGCGATCTCGACGGCGACACGCTGCGCAAGAGCTTTCGCGATTTCATCCAGAAGGCGCAGGCCTCCGGACCGGGCACCGTCGCGATGGTGTATCTCGCCGGCTATGGCGTGCAGCTTGCGGGTGAGAACTATTTCATCCCGGTCGACTCCAACATCACCCGCGACACCGACATTCCGACCGAAGGCTTGCGCATCGGCGACTATCTCCGCCAGCTCGCCTCCGTTCCGCTCAAGGCCAACATCGTCGTGCTCGACGCCGCGCGGGCGCAGCCCTTCGTGGAGGGCGGCCAGCAGATCGCGAGCGGACTTGCGCTGGTCGAGCCCGACGCCAACATGCTGATCGCGTTCAACGCCGCGCCCGGCACGGTGGCGCCCGAGGAGCCCGGACCGTACGGCATCTATGCGCAGTCGCTGGCGGAGATGATCCGCACCGGCGGCCTGCCGCTGCCCGAAGTGTTCGACCGCGTTCGCCTGCGCGTCAACGAGGCCAGCAAGGGCGCGCAGGTGCCCTGGAACGAGCAGAAGATATCGGCGCAATTCTCGTTCTTCGAGCGCGGGCCCGACGCGCCGCCGCCGGAGGCCGCGCCCGACCAAGTCGCTGCGATCCGCAACAAGCCGATCCGCGATCTCGGCGTGCAGGATGCCTATGCCGCCGCGCTCACGCGCGACACGCTTCCAGCTTACGAAGAGTTTCTCTCCGCCTATCCCGGCGACCCGCTGTCGAAGCGCGTGTTGGTGATCGTCGCGGCGCGCCGCGAGGCCATCACCTGGCGGCGGACCTATCGTACCGACACGCCGGAAGCCTATTGGTCGTATCTGCGTCGCTATCCGCGCGGTCCGCATGCGGCGGATGCGCGCCGGCGCCTGGCGATTCTCACCGCGCCGCCCGAGCCGCCGCCGAGCTTCGCGATGATCGACTACGACGTGCCGCCACCGCCGCCGGAGGAGGTGGTCTATGTCGACCGTCCCGTACTGTATTTCAGCGATCCGGATTTTGGCTTCGCGCCGCCACCGCCGCCGCCGGTCTACTATCTGCCGCCGCCGCCGCCGGATTTCGTCGTGCTGTCGCCGCCGATGCCGGTGATCGGCCTGTTCGTGCTGCCGCAGCCGATGTTCGTGCCGATTCCCGTGTTCGTCAGGCCGCCGGTCTATGTCGCACCGCCGCCGAACAACATCATCTATCAGAACATCCATAATACGACGGTCATCAACACAGTGATCAACCAGCCGCCGGCACCGCCGGTGGGTGCGGGTGCGGGTGCGGGTGCGGGTACCGGAGCGGGACCGGGCAATCTCACACCGGCCATTGCCGGGCGCACCAATCCGGCTGGTCCAGCCATGCCGCAGGCGGTCCTGCAGCGTGCCGCCCTGATTCAGCAGGGCAAGGCGCCGATGCCGCCGAGCGCGACGATGCGGCCGACGGCGAGGCCAGGAACGCCTCCGGCGACGCCCGCCAATGCCGCGCCGACCGGTACGCCACCTGCCGCTCCGCCTGCCAGTCCATCTGCCACGCCACCGGCCAAGCTGCCCCAAGCCAACACGCTGCCGGTTCCCGGCACCCATGGCGGTCCACCTGTACCGTCAGCGGGAGCCGGGCCACTGCCGGGCGGCAGACCCGGGCAGTCGACGGCCACTGCTCCCGGCGCGCCGCTGCCGACCCATTCGGGAGTGCCTGCGGGAGTGCCTGCGGGAGTGCCTGCGGGAGCGCCTACGGGCGCGCCGACGGCTGCTGCTCCCGGAACCACGCCGCCAGCCCATCCCGGTGCACCGACCGGCGCGCCGGCGACTGCGCCCACGGCGACAAGCCCGGCCGCTGTGCCCGGCCAACTGCCGAAGCCGCCGGTTGCCCAGGCCCCGCCCGGGACCGGGCCTGGGGACCATGGCAAGTCCGCGACCCGGGAGCCGGCTGGCTCGCCGCCGGCTGCCCGCACGCCTCCGCCTCCTGGCCCAGTTGGACGACCGGTCACGCCGCCGCCCTCGGCGGTGCGGGAGCCGATCCGGCCGCAGCATCAGCCGACCGCTGCTCCCGCCCAGGCTGCCCGGCCGCCGGCACCACCACCACCGCGGCCTCAGGCCGTGGCGCGCCCGACGCCTCCGCCTCCACCGCGTATTGCACCGCCGCCACCGCCACGGGTGGCTCCGCCCGCCGCGGTCGCTCGGCCGGCGCCGCCGCCAATGGCGCGTCCCGCGCCGCCGCCGCCGGTCGCCCGGCCGGCGCCACCTCCGCCGCCTCGGATGGCCGTCGCGCCACCGCCGCCGCCGCGCCCAGCAGCGCCCCCACCGCGTCCTCCGGCTCCGCCGCCGGCGGCAAAGAAGTGCCCGCCGAACCAGCCCAAATGCTAGTGGGGTCCGCGGGCGCAGCGTGATCTTTACGGAAGAGGGCCTTTCGCGGGCGAAAGCCGCCCCGAAAGGCCCTTATTTCCTTGCTTCTGGTCGAAATCGCGCTATACACCGCGCCATCTCACACGGAAGCATGGCTCACAAGGCCGTCCGGTGGCAGCCGGGGCGACAACGCTCCGTTCTGCTCACACGCTTCCGGAGGAACCAACCGGAGAATTAGAACGATGGCACTACCCGATTTCACTATGCGTCAGCTCCTCGAAGCCGGCGTGCACTTTGGTCACCAGTCTCACCGCTGGAATCCGAAAATGGCGCCGTTCATTTTCGGCGCTCGCAACAACATCCACATCGTCGACCTCGCGCAGACCGTGCCGTTGCTGCATAACGCCTTGCAGGCGGTCAGCGACACCGTCGCCAAGGGCGGCCGCATTCTGTTCGTCGGCACCAAGCGCCAGGCGCAGGACGGCGTTGCCGACGCGGCCAAGCGCTGCGCTCAGTATTTCGTCAATTCGCGCTGGCTCGGCGGCACGCTGACCAACTGGAAGACGATCTCGGGCTCGATCAAGCGCCTGCGTCATCTCGACGACGTCCTCGCCGGCGGCGATGCCTCCTCCTACACCAAGAAGGAGCGCCTGACGCTTCAGCGCGAGCGCGACAAGCTCGATCGCTCGCTCGGCGGCATCAAGGACATGGGCGGTCTGCCCGACCTGATCTTCGTGATCGACACCAACAAGGAAGACATCGCGATCCAGGAAGCCCAGCGGCTCAACATCCCGGTCGCGGCGATCGTCGACACCAATTCGGATCCGAAGGGCATCACCTATGTGGTGCCGGGAAATGACGACGCCGGCCGCGCGATCGCGCTCTATTGCGATCTGATCGCACGCGCTGCGATTGACGGCATTTCGCGTGCCCAGGGCGATTCCGGCATCGACGTCGGTGCTTCGGTTCGGCCGGTCGCAGAAGAGCTGCCCGCCACGAGCGGCTTCCAGGGCCTCGCCGGCCCGCGTGGCACCTCCGACGATCTCAAGAAGCTCCCGGGCGTGTCGGGCGCGATCGAGAAGAAGTTCAACGACCTCGGCATCTTCCACTTCTGGCAGCTGGCCGAGCTCGATCACGACACCGCGCACAAGATCGGCGAAGAAGTCGGCTTGCCGAGCCGCGCGGACGCCTGGGTGGCCAAGGCCAAGGCCCTGACCGCGGAAGCGGAATAGTCAAAAAGAGCGATGGGTTGGCCGGACAAGTTCCGGCCACCATTTCAGTTGACGCGAATTCCTGAGATGGACCGCGGCGAGGCGATCTGGCCGCGCCGCGGCAAACCGGCAGGCAAAAAGGATTTTGAACGATGGCAACGATCACAGCTGCGATGGTCAAGGACCTGCGCGAGTCGACCGGCGCAGGCATGATGGACTGCAAGGCCGCGCTGACCGAAAACGACGGCAACATGGAAGCGGCGCAGGATTGGCTGCGCAAGAAAGGCCTGTCGAAGGCCGCCAAGAAGTCGGGCCGCGTCGCCGCCGAGGGTCTGATCGGCGCGCTCACCAAGGGCAACAAGGGCGTCGTGGTCGAGGTCAATTCCGAGACCGATTTCGTCGCGCGCAACGGCCAGTTTCAGGGCCTCGTCAAGATGATCGCCCAGGTCGCGTTCAACGTCGGCGCCGATGTCGACAAGATCAAGGCCGCCAAGGTCGGCGACGTCACGATCGAAACCGCGATCAATGACGCGATCGCCACCATCGGCGAGAACATGACGCTGCGGCGCGCCGCTTCGCTCGAAGTCAGCCAGGGCGTGGTGTCGAGCTACGTCCACGGCGCGGTCGTCGAGGGCGCCGGCAAGATGGGCGTGATCGTGGCGCTGGAATCGCCGGGCAAGGCCGACGAGCTCGCAACGCTTGGCCGCCAGATCGCGATGCATGTCGCGGCCGCCAACCCGCTGGCGCTCGATCCGTCCGGTCTTGATCCGGCGGTCGTCAAGCGCGAGAAGGACGTGCTCGCCGACAAATATCGCCAGCAGGGCAAGCCCGAGAACGTGATCGAGAAGATCGTCGAGTCCGGCCTGAAGACCTACTACAAGGAAGTCTGCCTGCTCGAGCAGGCCTTCATCCACGACACCGGCAAGTCGGTGGCGCAGGCGGTGAAGGAAGCCGAAGGCAAGGTCGGCGGCGCGGTGAAGATCGCGGGCTTTGTGCGCTATGCTCTCGGTGAGGGAATCGAGAAGCAGGAAAGCGACTTCGCGGCCGAGGTCGCGGCGGCCAGCGGCAAGAAGTAAGCGCCGGAACGTTCCTCCCGGCGTGCCGCCGGAAGCGGCGGCCGGACAAGGAAAGTGCTCATGACTGATCCGGTCTATCGTCGCGTCGTGATCAAGCTGTCCGGCGAATATCTCGCCGGATCGCAGGGTTTTGGCATCGATCAGCCGACCATTGACCGGGTCGCCGACGATCTGATCGCAGCCCGCCATCTCGGTACCGAAGTCGCCGTCGTGATCGGCGGCGGCAATCTCTTTCGCGGCGTCGAGGTCTCCTCGCGCGGCGTGTCGCGCCCGACCGGCGACACCATGGGCATGCTCGCGACGATGATGAACTGCCTCGCGCTGGAGGCCACGATCGAGCGCAAGGGCACGCCTGCGCGCACGCTGTCGGCCTTCGTCATGCCCGAGATTTCCGAACTGTTCACCCGCACCGCGGCACACAAATACCTCGCCGAGGGCCGGATCGTGTTGCTGGGTGGCGGAACCGGTAATCCGTTCTTCACCACCGACACGACCGCGGTGCTGCGTGCGGCCGAGATCGGCGCCCAGGCGGTGCTGAAGGCGACCAATGTCGACGGCGTCTACTCGGCCGACCCGAAGAAGGACCCGACGGCGACGCGATTCGACCGTCTGACGCATTCGCAGGCGATCGAGGGTGGCTACAAGGTGATGGATGCGACCGCCTTCGCACTTGCCCGCGAGACGTCGCTGCCTATCATCGTGTTCTCGATTGCGGAGCCGGGTTCGATCGGCGCTGTACTGCGTGGCGGCGGCCACGGAACCATTGTCGCCGGCTGACGGCTTGTCGTTGCACCCTAAGAGAAGGGGTGCGGAGAGGTCGCCGGGATTTTGAAGGAGAAACGTGATGGCCACGGATAATTTCGATCTCAACGAAGTGAAGCGCCGCATGCAGGGGGCGATCCAGTCGCTCAAGCACGAACTTGGCGGCCTGCGCACCGGTCGCGCCTCCGCCTCGATGCTCGATCCGGTGCAGGTCGACGCCTATGGCAGCCACATGCCGCTGAACCAGCTCGCCACCGTCAGCGTGCCGGAGCCGCGCCTGATCTCAGTGCAGGTCTGGGACAAGTCGATGGTCAAGGCGGTGGAAAAGGCGATCGTCGATTCCAATCTCGGCCTGTCGCCGGCGACCGAAGGCCAGGTGCTGCGCCTGCGCATCCCCGAGCTCAACGAGGAGCGTCGCAAGGAGCTCGTCAAGGTCGCGCACAAATATGCGGAAGCCGCCAAAGTCGCCGCGCGCCATGTCCGCCGCGACGGTCTCGACGTTCTCAAGAAGCTCGAGAAGAATCACGAGATGTCCGAGGACGATCAGAAGCGTCACGCCGACGAGGTGCAGAAGGCGACCGACGGCACGATCTCCGAGATCGACCAGTTGCTGGCCGCCAAGGAAAAAGAAATCCTCACCGTCTAAACGCGATGGATCGCGCTTTAGGTTATTGTTCGCGCATGATCTTTTCGGAAAACCGCGTCGCACTCTTCCGGATCATGCTTTAAGGCAGCCTCATGTCCAACGCCGCCGCGCCCGCAACGGAAGGACCCGATCGGTCCGATGCGCCTGCGCATGTCGCCATCATCATGGATGGCAACGGACGTTGGGCGGCCGCGCGCGGCTTGCCACGGGCGGAAGGCCATCGCCGCGGCGTGGAGGCCCTGCGCCGCGTGGTTCGCGCGTCGCATGAGCTTGGCATCCGCTATCTCACCATCTTCTCCTTCAGCTCGGAAAACTGGTCGCGCCCGGCGAGCGAGATCGGCGATCTGTTCGGCCTGTTGCGCCGCTTCATCCGCAATGATCTGGCGAGCCTGCATCGCGACGGCGTCAGGGTACGTATCATCGGCGAGCGGGACGGGCTGGAGGGCGACATCTGCGCGCTTCTCAACGAGGCGGAGGAGCTGACGCGCGATAACACGCGCCTCACGCTCGTCGTCGCCTTCAATTACGGCTCGCGGCACGAGATCGCGAAGGCGGCGCAGAAGCTCGCGCGCGAAGTCGCCGAGGGCCGGCGCAATCCCGACACGATCGATGCCGAGACATTGGGGGCGCATCTCGACGCGCCCGACATTCCCGACCCCGATCTCATCATCCGCACCAGTGGCGAGCAGCGGCTGTCGAACTTCCTGATGTGGCAGGCCGCCTATAGCGAGCTCGTCTTCGTGCCGATTCACTGGCCCGATTTCGACAAGGCGGCGCTGGAAGGCGCAATCGCCGAATTCGCCAGGCGCGAGCGCCGTTTCGGCGGCCTGGTCGCGAAAACCGCCTCGTGAGCGAACCCGACTCCGCACCGGCCGGCTCTCAGCCTGCCCCGAGCAATCTCGTGATGCGAATCCTCGCAGCGCTGGTGCTGGCGCCGCTCGCCATTGCGCTCGCTTATGCCGGCGGCTGGCTGTGGGCGCTTCTCGTCACCCTGGTGTCGATCGGACTGTTCGCGGAATGGCTGATGGTGGTGGGCGCAGGCTCGACCGCGCTGACCGGGGCGGGAACGATCGTCATCGCCACGATGGGCTTGTGCGTTGCCTTCGGCGCGCTGAAGACCGCAATCATCACCGGCCTGATTGGCGGGGCGATCGTGACGGTGATCGCGCGGGGCAAGTTCGTCTGGGCGGCCTCCGGATTCGCCTATGCGTCGGCGGCGCTACTGGCCTCGATCCTGCTGCGGAAGGATCTCGTGAACGGCTTCGCCGCGCTGATGTTCGTGCTGCTCGTGGTGTGGGCGACCGATATCGGCGGCTATTTCGCCGGCCGCGGCATTGGCGGACCGAAGCTGTGGCCGCGCGTCAGCCCGAAGAAGACCTGGGCAGGGGCGCTCGGCGGCTTTGCCGCAAGCCTTTTGGTCGCGGCCGGCTTTGCCGCTTGCGGGATCGGAAAGATGGCTCCATTGCTGCTCGTCGCCGCGGCTCTGTCGGTCGTGTCGGCCTGCGGCGATCTGTTCGAATCCGCGGTCAAGCGGCGCTTCGATGTCAAGGATTCCAGTCACTTAATTCCCGGCCACGGCGGCCTATTGGACCGTCTGGACGGTTTTGTCGCTGCCATCCTGGTGGCATGGATTATCGGCTTCCTTCGCCATGGTGTGCATAGCGCCGGAAGCGGTCTTATGGTTTGGTGAACATATGAGCGCGGTTCCATTGCGTAACAACAAGGCTGCGGCATCGACCGTCCGCAGCGTCACGGTTCTCGGCGCCACCGGCTCGATCGGCGACAGCACGATGGATCTGCTGCGCGCCTCTCCCGAGCGCTACCGTGTCGAGGCGCTGACGGCGAACAGCAATGTCGAAGCGCTGGCAAAGCTCGCCAAGGAGTTTTCGGCGCGCTTCGTCGCGATCGCCGACACCTCAAAATTTGCCGAGCTCAAGGCCGCGCTCGCGGGCACCGGCACCGAATGCGGCGCCGGTGAAAGCGCAGTGATCGAGGCCGGCGCGCGTCCGGCCGATTGGGTGATGGCCGCCGTGAGTGGCGCGGCCGGGCTGAAGCCGGCACTGGCGGCGGTCGACCGCGGCGCGCATGTCGCGCTTGCGAACAAGGAATGTCTCGTCTGCGCCGGCGATTTCTTCATGCAGCGCGCGGCGAAAGCGGGCGCCTGCATCCTGCCTGCGGATTCCGAGCACAATGCGCTGTTCCAGGCGCTCGCCTCGGGCAATCGCGACGAGCTCGTCCGTGTCATCATCACGGCCTCCGGCGGCCCGTTCCGGACCTGGAAGCCTGCCGACATCGAGCAGGCGACACTCGAGCAAGCCCTGAAGCATCCGAACTGGAGCATGGGCCAGAAGATCACGATCGATTCCGCCTCGATGATGAACAAAGGGCTCGAGGTGATCGAGGCTTCCTATCTGTTCGCGCTCTCGCCCGACGAGATCGACGTCCTCGTTCATCCGCAGTCAATCATCCACGGCATGGTCGAGTTCTCCGATCGCTCGGTCGTGGCCCAGCTCGGCGCACCCGACATGCGCACGCCGATCGCGCATTGCCTCGGCTGGCCCGACCGCATCAAGGGTCCCGCCGCCAAGCTCGATCTGGCCAAGATCGGCCAATTGACCTTCGAGGCGCCGGATTTCGAGCGCTTCCCCGGCCTGCGCCTGGCCTTCGATTCGCTCCGGACCGGGAAGGGGGCGACCACCGTCTACAACGCCGCCAACGAGGTCGCGGTCGCGGCCTTCATCGCGGGCAAGATCCGGTTCGGCGCGATTGCCCGGCTGGTTGAGGCGACGCTGGACGACTGGGTTCGTGGCGGGAACCAGGCCCCGCTGACGTCAGCGGACGATGCAATCGCTGTTGACCATGTTGCGCGAAATAGGGCTGCCGCCCTATTGCCTCAAATTGCCTTAAAGGCATCCTAGATGGTTCGGGGCCAGGGCCTTGCGGCGCTGGATGAGGGAATTCGATGATTGACTTTTTCGTCCATAGTTTCAATACGTTGAGCCATGGGCTCCTCGGCTACGCGGTTCCCTTCCTGTTCGTCCTGACTATCGTCGTGTTCTTCCATGAGCTCGGCCATTTCCTGGTCGCGCGCTGGGCAGGCGTTCGCGTGTTAACTTTTTCGCTCGGTTTCGGACCTGAGCTGGTCGGCTTCAACGACCGTCATGGCACCCGGTGGAAGATCTCGGCGATCCCGCTCGGCGGCTACGTCAAGTTCTTCGGCGACGAGAGCGAGGCTTCGACGCCGTCGTCCGAGAAGCTTGCGGCCATGACGGCCGAGGAGCGCGCCGGCAGCTTCCATCATAAGAAGGTCGGCCCGCGCGCCGCCATCGTTGCCGCCGGACCGATCGCCAATTTCATCCTGGGCGCGCTGATCTTCGCCGGCATGGCGCTGTATTACGGCAAGCCGAGCACGATCGCGCGCGTCGACGGTGTCGTCGCCGACGGTGCTGCGGCGGCAGCCGGCTTCAAGATCGGCGACGTCGTCGTCCAGATCGATGGCAAGCCGATCGAAAGCTTTGCCGATATGCAGCGCATGGTTGCGATGAATGCCGGTTCGCCGCTTGCCTTCCAGGTCAAGAGGGACGGCACCATCGTGTCGCTGACCGCGACGCCGGCGCTGCTCGAGCGCAAGGATCCCTTCGGCAACAGCCACCGTCTCGGCGTGCTCGGCATCGAGCACAAGTCTCAGGCCGGAGAGGTCTCGACTTCGCCGGTCGGCGTCGGCGAAGCGCTCAAGATCGGGGTTGAACAGGTCTGGTTCATCATCACCAGCACCTTCAAGTTCCTGGGCTCGTTGTTCGTGGGGAACGGCAATCCGAACGAGGTCAGCGGCGTGCTCGGCATTGCCAAGATGTCGGGGCAGGCGGCCAGCGCCGGGTTCCAGTTCGTGATCAACCTCTGCGCGGTGCTGTCGGTGTCGATCGGTCTGTTGAATCTGTTCCCGATCCCGCTGCTCGATGGCGGTCACCTTATGTTCTATGCGGCGGAGGTCGCCCGTGGTCGGCCCCTGTCCGAGCGGACTCAGGAGATGGGGTTCCGAATCGGGCTCGGCTTGGTGCTGATGTTGATGGTGTTTGCGACCTATAACGACATCCTCCGGATGGCCTCATCCTGATAGGGGCTTTTTTGTGACGTTGTCGGGCGTTGCTCTTGGGCAACGTCTTGGAATGAAAATGAAATTACGGCGCGCTCGACCGTTTGCGGCGTCGGTGAAATTGTCTACAAGCGGCTTGAACTTGGGGAATCTCCAGACCGGGGTTGGGTCTGGTACGGAATGATAAGGGCGCGTTGCGCAATGAAGTTTGGACTGCGACTCCGGGGGGGCTTGCTCGCAACCCTGATCATGTTCGGCGCGCCGGTGCTTGCCCCGGTTGGGGCTGCCTTTGTGTCTTCGTCTGCGCTTGCTCAGACCGTGCAGTCGATTTCCGTTGAAGGAAATCGCAGGGTCGAGGTGGAGACGATCCGCTCCTATTTCAAGCCGGGTCCCGGCGGTCGCCTCGATCAAGGCGCTATCGACGACGGCCTCAAGGCGTTGATCGAGACCGGCCTGTTCCAGGACGTCAGGATCAACCGCGGTGCCGGTGGCCAGATCGTCGTCTCCGTGGTGGAAAACCCGGTGATCGGCCGCATTGCCTTCGAGGGCAACAAGAAGATCAAGGACGAGCAGCTCACTGGTGAAGTCCAGTCCAAGGCGCGCGGCACCTTCTCCCGCGCCATGGTGCAGTCCGACACGCTGCGAATCGCCGAAATCTATCGCCGTTCCGGCCGCTACGACGTCCGCGTCACGCCTGAAGTCATCGAGCAGCCGAACAACCGCGTCGATCTCGTCTTCACGGTCGAGGAGGGCGCCAAGACCGGCGTCAAGTCGATCGAGTTCGTCGGCAACAACGCGTACTCGTCGTACCGCCTGCGCGACGTCATCAAGACGCACGAATCGAACCTGCTGAGCTTCCTCGCCAGCAGCGACATCTACGATCCCGATCGGGTCGAGGCCGACCGCGACCTGATCCGCCGCTTCTATCTCAAGAACGGTTTCGCCGACGTCCAGGTCGTGGCCGCGCTCACCGAATACGATCCGGAGAAGAAGGGCTTCAACGTTACCTTCAAGATCGAGGAAGGCTCCCAATACCGGGTCGGCTCGATCGACTTCCGCTCCAGCATTCCGAACTTCGATCCCACCTCGATGCGCAACTATTCGCGCGTCAATGTCGGCTCCCTCTACAACGTCGAATCGGTCGAGAAATCGGTCGAGGAGATGCAGATCGAAGCCTCGCGGCGCGGTTATGCGTTCGCCGTGGTCCGTCCCGGCGGCGACCGCAACTTCGAGGCGCACACCGTGTCGGTCGTGTTCAACATCGACGAGGGCCCGCGCACCTATATCGAGCGCATCAACTTGCGCGGCAACACCCGCACGCGCGACTACGTGATTCGTCGCGAGTTCGACGTCTCCGAGGGTGATGCCTACAACCGCGCGCTGGTCGACCGTGCCGAGCGCCGCTTGAAGAACCTCGACTATTTCAAGAGCGTGAAGATCACGACGGAGCCCGGCTCGTCGAGCGACCGCGTGATCCTGCTCGTGGACATGGAAGAGAAATCGACCGGCGATTTCTCGGTCTCGGGTGGTTACTCCACCACCGACGGCGCGCTGGCCGAAGTCTCGGTGTCCGAACGCAATTTGCTCGGCCGCGGCCTGTTCGCCAAGGCGGCGGTGACCTACGGCCAGTATGCCCGCGGCTACTCGCTGTCGTTCGTCGAGCCCTATTTGCTCGACTACCGGGTCGCGCTGGGTCTCGACCTCTATCAGCGCGAGCAGAAGTCCAACAGCTACATCTCGTACGGCACCAAGACGCTCGGCTTCTCGCCGCGCCTCGGTTTCTCGCTGCGTGAAGATCTGTCGCTGCAGGTGCGCTACTCGATCTACCGGCAGGAAATCACGCTGCCGTCCTACCTGGCGAACTGTAACAACAATGTGGGTTCGGCGGCTTTCAATCCGAGCCCGGCCTTCGCCAATGCAAATGGCATCGACCTGAGCTCCACCAACGGCCTCGGCTGCTACAGCGACGGTGAAGCCTCGCTGCCGGTGCGCAAGGAACTTGCCAACGGCAAGACCCTGACCTCGGCGCTCGGCTATTCGCTGTCCTACAACACGCTCGACAACAACAAGAACCCCACCGACGGTCTGCTGGTCGATTTCCGGCAGGACTTCGCCGGTGTCGGCGGTGACGTCTCCTATCTGAAGACTGTCATCGACGCGAAGTACTACACTCCGCTGGTGTCCGATATCGTCGGCCTCGCTCGCATTCAGGGCGGCATGCTGAACAAGATGGGCAGCGATCTGCGCATGCTCGATCACTTCCAGATGGGCCCGAACCTCGTTCGCGGCTTTGCTCCGAACGGCATCGGCCCACGCGATTTGAACCCCTTTGGTACGCAGGATGCGCTTGGCGGCACCAAATATTGGGGTGCTTCGCTCGAATTGCAGATGCCGTTCTGGTTCCTGCCGAAGGAAGTCGGTCTGAAGGGCGCCGTCTACGCCGACGCCGGTGGACTGTTCGACTATCAGGGCCCGACGACTTGGTCGGTGACCAACGAAATGACCACGACGAAGAATTCGAGCTGCACGCCGTCGACCGTCAATCCAGCCTCGGCTGGAACCTGCACCGGCTTGGTGTATGACAACGGCAATGCCGTCCGGTCGTCGGTCGGCGTCGGCTTGATCTGGGCCTCGCCGTTCGGTCCGCTGCGCTTCGACTACGCCGTGCCGCTGACCAAGGGCAAATACGACCGTACGCAGGAGTTCCGGTTCGGCGGCGGCACCTCGTTCTAATTCGATCAGCACGGCACGATCCGGACCACAGGAGCCGGTTTCCGAAAGGGATCGTGCCAATCCAGGAGATGAGGCATGATGCGGCTTGGCCGCTTCATGCCGAAGCCGGACCGCGACGGGGTGGAATGGCGCAGCCGACCTTCTTTACACAGCCGCCCGCCTCAGCGCTGGCTGACATAGCCACGCTGACCAAGGCGGAGCTGGTCGATCCCGCCAGGGGCGGCCAAATCATCAGGGGTCTTGCTTCGCTCGACGAAGCCGGCCCGATGCACCTGACGTTCTTCGACAATCTCAAATATGCCGACGAGCTCAAGGCGACCAAGGCCGGTGCTTGCCTGGTGAGCCCACGCTTCGAGGCCAGGGTACCCGCGCATGTCGCCGTGCTGCGGGCGCCGCAGCCGTTCCGCGCCTTCGTCAGGATCGCGCGGGAGTGGCACGGCGACGCGCTCCGGCCGCAATCCTGGACCGGCAACGACGGCATCGCGACGTCGGCCATCATCGACCCCACCGCCAGGCTTGAGGACGGCGTGATCGTCGATCCCCTGGCCGTGATCGGTCCTGACGTGGAGATCGGCAGTGGCACGGTGATCGGTGTGGGGGCCGTGATCGGCCCGGGCGTCAAGATCGGCCGGGACTGCAATGTCGGCGCACGCACCGCCATCCAGTGCGCGCTGATCGGCAACGACGTGCTGATCCACCCCGGCTGCTCGATTGGTCAGGACGGCTACGGCTTCATCTTCTTCGGCCCCGAGGGCCATCTGAAGGTGCCCCAGACCGGCCGCGTGCTGATTCAGAACAACGTGGAGGTCGGCGCCGGCACCACCATTGATCGGGGCTCCTTGCGCGACACCGTGATCGGCGAGGGGACCAAAATCGACAATCAGGTCCAGATCGGCCACAATGTGACCATTGGCCGGCACTGCCTGCTGGCAGCCCAGATCGGCCTTGCCGGCAGCCTCACCCTCGGCGACAACGTGGCGCTGGGAGCGAAGGTGGGCATCAACAATCACGTCAAGATCGGGGATGGAGCTCAGGTGACTGCCATGAGCGGCGTCAAGGACGACGTTCCTCCCAACGGACGCTGGGGCGGGTTTTTTGCCAAGCCGACCCGGCAGTGGTTCAAGGAAATTTTGGCGGTCGAGCGCCTGGCGCGCGACAGCAAGGCCGATCCGAAGCAGGAGGAACGGGAGTGACGGACGAAGCACCGGTCAGGTTCGAGCTTGTGGACATCAACATGATCCTGCAAACGCTCCCGCACCGTTTTCCGATGCTGCTGATCGATCGCGTGATCAACATCCGCACCGATTACAGCGGCATCGGCATCAAGAACGTCACCTTCAACGAACCGCCGTTCCAGGGCCACTTTCCTGATCGCCCGGTCTACCCCGGCGTCATGATGATCGAAGCGATGGCGCAGACTGCCGGTGTGATCGGCATCAAGTCGGTCGAGGGCACCGACAAGCCGCGCGCGGTCTATTTCCTGACCATCGACAAGTGCAAGTTCCGCAAGCCGGTGCTGCCCGGCGATACCATCGAATACCACATGCGCTCGATCGGCCGCCGCAAGGCCATGTGGTGGTTTCACGGCGACGCCAAGGTCAACGGCCAGGTGGTTGCGGAGGCCGACGTCGGCGCCATGCTGACGGACTGAGCGGGATCAACTCCTCTGGATACGCTCGCGTGCAGGACACGCGTACCGGCTGCCGCTGACCTCGCGCTTGATGTTCTGGTTGAAGAACTGTCCCATGGACGGTGCGCCCAGCAGGCGCTCGACCGTCTCAACCGGCACGCCGCAATAGCGGTCATGAGCGCCGTGCACTGCCACGACGAGGGCCTGCTGCGCCCGGTCGTAACAGACCCGATAGAGCACCGTGCTGCGGGTAATGTCGCGGCATTCGAATGTCTTGAGATCGACGAGGCGGTGTTCGCCGGTCTCGATCGTCTCGGGCACGATCGGCGCGACGGCGAGCTGTGCGAATAGAAGTGCCAGGGCCCTGACCACGATACCTGAAGCTCCGCGTGAACTTGATGACGAACCGGGAAGGCTGCCTCATCCGGCACTTGAAACAGGGAGAGATCATACGTCACTGGACAGATCGGGCATAGTCGCGCTAACCAGCGGAAAACCGAGCGACTTCAACACCTAATCAGACCTTCTTGATGAGTCAGATTGCTTGATGAGTAAGATTGATCCCACCGCACGGGTCGCGGACGGCGCCGTGATCGGCGAGGGCACCGAGATCGGGCCCTTCTGCATCATCGGTGCGAACGCCGTGATCGGAAGTAACTGCAAGCTGATCGGGCAGGTCACCGTCATCGGCCACACCTCGATCGGAGATGGCTGCGTGATCTCGCCGTTCGCGGTGCTGGGCGGGGCGCCCCAGGATCTCAGCTACAAGGGCGAGCCCACGAAGCTTGAGATCGGCTCGGGCTGCACCATCCGTGAAGGCGCGACCATGAATGTCGGCACCATCAAGGGAGGTGGGCTGACGCGCGTCGGCAATGACGGTTATTTCATGAACAACAGTCATGTCGGGCATGACTGCATGGTCGGCAACAACGTGATCTTCGCAACCTCGGCGACGCTCGGCGGCCATTGCGAGATCGGTGACGCCGTCTATATCGGCGGCCTGTCCGCAGTGCATCAGTTCACCCGCATCGGCCCCTATGTGATGGTTGGCGGCGTGTGCGGCGTGCGCGACGACGTCATCCCGTATGGGCTGGTCAACGGCCAATATGCGGTGCTCGAGAGCCTCAACCTGATCGGCATGAAGCGGCGCAAGTTCACCAAGCAGCGGCTTGCGACCGTGCGCGCGTTCTATCAGAAGCTCTTCCATGGCCCCGCTACCTTTGCCGAACGCCTGGAGGCGGCGCGGCCGCTCGCCAGTGAAGATCCGGCCATTGGCGAAATCCTCGACTTCATCGGCAAGGGCAAGCGCCCGCTCTGTCTTCCCGCCATCGCGAAGTGATGATGCGATGGCCCCGGGCATGACATCGGCGGCTTCGGAGATTTCATCGCCGGTCGGCGTCGTCGCTGGCGGCGGCGCGATGCCGTTCGCGGTTGCCGACTCGCTCGCTGCCCGCGGCATTACACCAGTGCTATTTCCCCTTCGGGGGGCCTGCGACCCGGCACGGGTGGAGAAATTCCGTCATCGCTGGATCTCGGTCGGCCAGCTCGGCCGCGCCATGCGGCTGTTTCGCGAGGAGGGCTGCCGCGACCTGATCTTCATCGGCACGCTGGTACGGCCTTCGCTCTCCGAGGTCCGGGTCGACTTCACGACGCTCCGGCTGCTCGGCAATGTCATCCGCGCCTTCCGCGGCGGCGACGATCATTTGTTGTCCGGCGTCGGACGCATTCTCGAGCAGGGCGGCTTTCGCATGGTCGGCATCAAGGATGTCGCGCCCGACCTCTTGATGCCCGAGGGCTGCATCAGCCGCGCCTGGCCGAGCGACACCGGCAAGACCGACATCGAGCGCGGACGCGCGGTGCTGACCGCGCTCGGTCCGTTCGACATCGGCCAGGCTGCGGTCGTGATCGACGGCCATGTGGTGGCGGTCGAGGACATCGAGGGCACCGATGCGCTGCTCGCGCGGGTGGCACGGCTGCGCGAAGAGGGCCGCATCCGCGCCGCCACCGGGCGGGGCGTGCTGGTGAAGGTCCCAAAGAGCGGGCAGGATCTGCGCTTCGACCTGCCGACGATCGGCCCGCGCACTCTCGAGGGTGTCGCCGCCGCAGGGCTCGCAGGCATTGCCGTCGTCGCGGGCAACACCATCGCCGCCGAGCCGCAGGCAATGATCGCGCTCGCCGACGCCAAATATCTCTTCGTCATCGGCCTGCCGGCGTGATGCAAGGCCGCGATCCCAAGCGCAAGATCTTCCTGATCGCCACGGAGGAATCCGGCGACCGGCTCGGCAGCGCCTTGATGAAGGTGCTGCGCCAGCGCCTCGGCGACGGCGTGCAGTTCGTGGGCGTCGGCGGCCACACCATGGCGCGCCAGGGGCTGGAGACGCTGTTTCCGATCGAGCAGCTCTCGATCGTGGGCTTCGCCGCGGTCGTGCAGCAACTGCCGAAGATCCTGCGGCTGATCCGCGAGACCGCGGAGGCCGTGACCGAAGCCGCGCCGGACGCGCTCGTCATCATCGACAGCCCCGACTTCACCCACCGTGTCGCCCGCCGCGTGCGGGCGCGCAATCCGGCGATCCCGATCGTCGACTACGTCTCGCCACAGCTCTGGGCCTGGCGCCCGGGGCGGGCGCGGACCATGCTCGGCTATGTCGACCATGTGCTCGGCCTGTTGCCGTTCGAGCCGGAGGAATATCGCAAGCTCGGCGGGCCGCCATGCAGCTATGTCGGCCATCCCCTGATCGAGCAATTGCCCTCGCTGCGGCCGAACGCTGAGGAGCGGGCGCGCCGCGACGGCGAGCCGCCGGTCTTGCTGGTACTGCCCGGCAGCCGCCGCAGCGAGATCAGGCACCATCTCGACGTGTTCGGCGCGACGCTCGGCCGATTGCGGACGGACGGCCGCCCGTTCGAACTGATGCTGCCGACCATGCCGCATCTCGAAGCCACCATTCGCGAAGGCATCGCGAACTGGCCGGTCCAGCCTCAAATCGTGGTCGGCGAGAACGAGAAGCGCGCCGCCTTCCGCATCGCGCGCGCGGCATTGGCAAAATCCGGCACGGTGACGCTGGAGCTCGCGCTATCGGGCATCCCGATGGTGACGGCCTATCGCGTCGGCGCGATCGAAGCCTTCATCCTGCGCCGCGCGATCCGCGTCTCTTCGGTGATCCTCGCCAATCTCGTGATCGGCAAGGATGTCATCCCGGAGTTCCTGCAGGAAGACTGCACGCCGGAGAAGCTGGCGCCCGCGCTCTCGGAGCTTCTGACCGATTCACCACTGCGCCGGCAGCAGGTGGAAGCGTTCGCCCAGCTCGATACGATCATGTCGACCGGCAACAAATCGCCGAGCGTGCTCGCCGCCGACATCGTGCTGGCGACGATGCGAAAGGGCAGGCGGGCTAGCTAGGACGTGTACTCACAAGCGGCCCTAGTCCGCTTGGATCCAGCCATTCCAGCATTCAAACCCTCGCTATCCGATTTGGCAAAGAGGCGTTAATCCGAGCTTGAAGCCACATTAGAATTGAGGTCGGTGTCTCCTTGTGGCGCCAGGGCTGACCTGCCTCGCGCAGCCGGTCGAGGACTCGTGCCCCTGAACGGACATCGCGGATATCCAAATTCTTAATATCAATGGCGCTGCGGTAGCCCAGCAACTGAATGGGATGATGTCCTCGCAGTGGTTAATAGCTTCTCCTGGCCTCTCAGAGCGTCCAGCAGTTCGTCGGCCGAGAAGGGCTTGATCAGGACAGTGAGACCTTGCGCGGAGATCAATTTCATCGTTTGCGACCTGATGTCGCCCGTCATCACGACGGCCGGTAGGTTCAAGCCAAGGGCGACACGCAGGCTCTTAATGGTCTCGATGCCATCCGATGAGCCACGAAGGTTGTAGTCACACAGCAGTACATCCGGGCGCAGACCCTGCTCTTTGATCAGGGTCAAGGCTTCGCTCGCCGTTGCGATAACGGTGGCGTCAATCCCTCTTGCCTTCAACGATCTCTGCAGCGCCGATCGCAGGGACGCCTCGTCCTCTATCGCGAGAACGCTGCCCAGGAAGGCACCACTGCAAGGGGGCACCAGCGACGCCGCTTCTGGCGCATTGGCGCCGGATCGAGCGCGCGGAACCTCGATGAAAAACCGTGTGCCCCTCCCTGCGATAGAACGCACCTCGACCTTGTGATCCAGCATTTCTCCAAGCCGCCTTACGATCGCGAGGCCCAGCCCAAATCCGCCCCGTTCCGCGCCATCAGTCCCCTGGTAGTACTCATCGAATATGTGCGGAAGTTGATCTTCGGTGATACCGATTCCGCTGTCCCACACTTCGATGCGAACCTTGTCACCGACTCGTCGGCATCCAAGCAAAATTTGTCCCCGGTCAGTGTATCGGACTGCATTTGATAAGAGGTTGCGGATCATCTCCGCAAGCATTCGGCTGTCGCTGCGGACGATGAGCCCGGAACGTGCAACGCGCAGTCGGAGTCCTCTTTCCTGCACAGACGCGGCGAAGTCTCTAGCGAGCGGCTCGAAAATTTCAACTAGAGAAAACTCACTCACGGATGGACGCAGTTTTCCGGATTCCAGCTTGTTCACATCGAGCAGGCTGGAGAGGATGCTGGTCATGGTATCCAGCGATTTCCGAATGTCAGCGACAAGATCGTGCGCTTCACCGCTTGAATGGAGCGATTCAAGCGCTGCCTGCAGAAGCTTCAGGGTCTGCAATGGCTGGCGCATGTCATGGCTTGCCGCAGCAAGAAAGCTCGATTTGGCGCGATCGGCTAATTCTGCCGCTTCTAAAGCGCCCTGCAATCGGGACTCCCTTTCCAGAATGGCGTGATGGTGAAGCCTCCGCTCGCTAAACAGGGCAGCAAGAACAAGAGCACCTAATGTGATCGCCAGAATGGTAGCTTGAGCAGTCAGCACACGATCTTCGATCGACAGACGTGCGTCCCCGAAAATGCCGATGGTGAAGATTGTCGTCCAGACGACCGTAGTCGAGCATAAGAACGTGGCAATCGCCGTGAACGCTGAACGAAGGCGAGCCGCGATCCAGAGCAGAAGTGGACAAAGTGCGCTGACCGCCAGCACCGCAGTCCAGGGCTCATTGCGCAAGAAAGCCAGCAGCGCGCATATGAGAGACACCACGCCGAGCGCAAGAACGCCCTCCGCAACTTCCCCCCGCGGCGGGGGAGCGCGCGCTAGCGACGCCAGGCCAATTGCGAGCGGCGTCACCGCAATCGTCCCTGTTGCGGCAGATGAAACCCAGTGAAGCCAGATCACCGCCGGGGACGCAGCCGACCCGTGAAACAGCGCAAATACTGCCGTACCACCAAGGCCGGAAAGGCTCGCTGCAATACCGGTCGCGGCAAATAGCGCAAGTACGCTGCGCAGTTCATTCAACTCGAATGGAGATCCACAAAAGCGGTGGATCAGGCCCGCGATGATGACGACTTCACCGGAGTTCGTGACAGCAAAGAACAACGAACTCCAGATGTTGCGATCGCCTAGCAGGTTAGCCGCAATCGTTGCAGCGACCACTCCGAGCACGACAGGCAGCTGTGCCGCAGGACCAAGCGCGATCAAAATCCCCGAAGCCACCCCCCCCGCTGGCCAGAATAGGGCAACACCATCGGCCGGGTCCAGCAATGCAAGGCTCAGCCGCGCGGTGAGAAAATAGGCGAGTGCCACTGCGAATGTCAAAAGAACGTCTGCGCCGCTTGCGAGCGGGCGGCGAGCCACCATCTGTTTTGCGGTAATCCCCAATGCCTTCCACCACTCGTCTGGGCCCATATCCCTGACGCGCAAAGCCTTCCGGGGCCGCCGCGACGTCGCCAACTCGGCGGCCCTAGCGAGTATAGGCCAGATTTCCGCTCAAGCCATCATGTTGTCTTGCATTAGTCTTCCTGTGGCCCAACTCGGACCCAAGGTGAGATACGCCAACCCGACTGCTATCGGATACGGAGCGGACCTCTATGAGGGAGCTCGGGTGTGTCAGTACACGCTCTAGCCGAGACCAGCGTCGACCTGAAAACATTGGCGCGTGATGCGCTGGCTGTCGTCGGAGGCGAGGAACAGCGCCATGTTGGCGATGTCCTCAGGCGTCACCGCGTCGGGAATGGCCTGACGCGTGCGCAGCTCGGCGATCGCCTGGTCGTCCGGGTACCACAGCCGGCGCTGACGCTCCGTGATCACCATCCCCGGCGCTATCGCATTAACGCGGATGCGGTCGGGCCCGAGCGACCGGGCCAGGGAGTTGGTGAAGCCGACAATCGCGGCCTTCGCCGCGGCGTAGACCGGCAGCCCCGGCGCGCCGCGCATCCAGGCAATCGACGACATGTTGATGATCGAACCGCCGCCGCGCGCCTGCATCTGCGGCACCACCGCTTGCGCTGCAAAGAAGACGTGCTTGAGGTTGACGCCGATCATCCAGTCGAACTCGGCCGAGGTTACCTCGGCCAGTACCTGGCGTTGATCGTTAGCGGCGTTGTTGACGAGGACCGCGGCATCGCCAAGCGATCCGTGCACCTGTGCCATGGCGTCGCGCAAGGCATCGATGTCGAGGAGGTCGCAGGACACGAACAATGGTACGATCCCGGACGCGGCTTTCACTTCCGCGACCAGCGCACGGCCGGCTGCTTCATCGAGATCCAGAAACGCGACGCGAGCCCCCTGGGCCGCGAACGCCCGCACGAAGGCGGCACCGATGCCGCTGGCGCCACCGGTGATCAACACCACGCGGTCCCTAAGACCGGCATAGCTCGTTCTTGTCATGCGATCAGTCGCTCCGTCTCGGGGTCGAACAGGCAGATGCGGCGCGTGTCGAGCGCGAACGGGGCGGCGGCGCCCGGTGTGGGGCGGATATCCGGCGTGATGCGCGCCAGCGCAGGCTCGCCGCCAAGCCGCAGCAGCACGATCGTTTCGGCTCCCGTCGGCTCGACCATCTCCACCGGCGCGTTGACGACGACGGGTGGATCGGCGGAAAATACGCGGCTGCCCTCGGCGATGCATTCCGGCCTGATCCCGACCACCACGTCACGGCCGGCGAAGGGGGCCGCCGCGTCGTATTGTCCAAGGTGGAGGCGGACCTCGTCGGGCCGTCCCGCGCCGATCACGACCACCGGCCCGCCGGCATCGGCCTCGAGCCGTGCCGGCATCGTGTTCATCGGCGGCGAGCCCATGAAACGGGCCACAAACAGATTGGCGGGATAGCGATACACGGTATCGGGGTCGGCAAACTGCTGCACCACGCCTCGATGCATCACGGCGATGCGCGTCGCCATCGTCATCGCCTCGATCTGGTCGTGGGTGACATAGACGATGGTGGCGCCGATGCGCTGGTGCAGACGCTTGATTTCCATTCGCATCTCGACACGCAGCTTGGCGTCGAGGTTGGAGAGCGGCTCGTCGAACAGGAAGAGCAGGGGATCGCGCACCAGCGCCCGGCCCATCGCCACACGCTGGCGCTGGCCGCCGGAGAGCTGCGACGGCTTGCGGCCGAGTAGCGGCTCGATCTGGAGCAGCCTTGCCACATTCGCCAGCGCCTTTTCCTGCTCCGCCTTCGCTACGTGGCGGCATTCCATGCCGAAGGTGATGTTCTGGCGCACCGTCATCGACGGATAGAGCGCGTAGGACTGGAACACCATGGCGATGTCGCGGTCCTTCGGCGGAATGTCGTTGACGACACGTCCGCCGATTTCCACGGTGCCTGAGCTCGGGAGGTCGAGCCCGGCGATGATGTTGAGCAGCGTAGACTTGCCGCAGCCGGATGGGCCGACGAGCACGGTGAATTCACCGCTCTCGATGTCGAGATCGATGCCCTTCAGCACCTCCAGATTGGCGTAACGCTTGGACAGGGCGCGAATGCTTAGGGCTGCCATGACGATCCGATCATTTCACGGCGCCGGCGGTGAGGCCGCGCACGAAATACTTGCCGCCGATCAGATAGATCAGCAGGGTCGGCAAGGCGGCGATCATCACCGCCGCGCTTTGCACGCCATGCTGCGGAATGTCGGCGACCGCGGCGGATAGCGCGATCAGCGCGGCGGTGACCGGCTGCTGCTGACCGGTCGTGAATGTCACGCCGTAGAGAAACTCGTTCCAGATGTGCGTGAACTGCCAGATCACGGTGACGACCAGAATAGGCGGGGAGAGCGGCAGGATGATGCGCCAGAAAATACGAAAGAACCCAGCGCCATCGATGCGCGCAGCTCTTATCAAATCCTGCGGGATGGCAGTGTAGTAGTTTCGGCAGAACAAGACGGTAAAGGAGAGGCCCTGGATCGTGTGGATCACGACCAGGCCCGTGAGCGTGTTCATCAGGCCCGTATCGCGCAACACGATGGTCCAGGGAAGCAGGCGCATCTGCTGGGGAAGGAAGAGGCCAAGAGTCACGATGCCGTAGATCCAGCTATCGCCGCGAAAGCGCCAGAGCGAAATGGCGTAACCGGCGACAGCACCGAGCAGGGTCGAGAAAATCGTCGCGGGAATCGTGACCAGCGCGGAGTTCAGCATGTACGGCCGGATGCCGGCGCAGGTCTCGGCGACGCAGAAACCGCTCCAGGCGGTGGCGTAATTGCTCCATGCCCATTGTTTCGGCCAGCCGATCATCGAGGCCTGCGCGATCTCCTCGTTGCTACGGAGCGAGTTCAGCACGACGACGGCCAATGGCGCGAGCCACGCCGCAGCGACCAGCGAGACGACGAGATAGATCAGGATCCGGCCTGGCGCGAAGGTTCGCTCACGCATGGATCGCCCGCCGCCGCTGGACGTAACGCCACGCTGCATAGGGCAGCAAGACCGCAAGAAGAATGAGCAACATGAGCACTGCCGCCGCCGCTCCCCGTCCGAGCAGGCTGCGCTGGAACATGAGGTCGTAGACGACGAGGGCCGGCAGCTGGGTGGCGATCCCGGGACCGCCGTTGGTGAGTGCGCGGACGAGGTCGAAGGTCGAAATCGCGAACTGCAGCTGGATGACGATGACGGTGATGGTGATCGGCCAAAGGGTCGGCAGGATGACGCGCCGGTACATTCGGATCGGTCCGGCGCCGTCGATTTGCGCGGCCTTGATCAGGTCGGCGTCGACGGAGCGGAGGCCGGCCAGGAACAGCGCCATGGCAAAACCGGAAGATTGCCAGATCGCGGCGATGACAATGGTCCAGATGGCCATGTCGCGGTCGATCAGCCAGTCGAACCGGAACGAGATCCAGCCTAGGTCGCGAACCAGCTTCTGGATCCCGAGGCCGGGATTGAGCAACCAACTCCAGACCGTGCCGGTGACCACGAATGACACCGCCAGAGGATAGAGGAAGATCGACCGCAGCAGGTTCTCGCCGCGAATACGCTGGTCGAGCAGGATCGCAAGGATGAGGCCGGACGCCAGGCTCAGCAACACGAAGGCGCTGCCAAACAGCAGCAGATTGTCCAAGGCAATCTGCCAGTTCCGCGATGCTGCAACCGCAGAATAGTTGCGCAAACCGACCCAGCCCGAGACCGGGACCAGAGTGGACGGTGTGAACGATATCCAGATCGTCCACAGCGTAAACGCAATGAGATGCGCGGCGGACAACAGCAGCGGCACCCAGATCGTCAAATATTCGGGCAGCCGGCGTACCCAGTCAGGGGCCGCCGGCCGGCGCGGTGTTGTCGAGACGGCGATGGTCAACGTGAGCTCTCGACGGCCTCGGCGAGGCGTATGGCCGCTTGCTCCGGCTTGATCGTCTTGTTCTTCACGTACTCCGTGATCACGTCGATCATCGCTGCGGTCATGCCGTTTTCCTGCGCCATGTTGTGCGCAAGACTGAGGACGGCCTGATTGCTGGCGATCGCGTCTTTGAGGGCTGCTGCGGTCCGCCGTTGACCGTCCGACCAGCCTTCGCCCGACAGATCGACATCGGTGCGCACGGGGATCGATCCCGTGATCTGCGAATACATGGTCTGGATCGCTGGGTCCATCACGAGCTGGGCCATCAGCGTCTGGCCGGCCTGCAGATCGGCCTCCTTGCGCTGCCAGAATATGAAGGCGTCGGCATTCAACAGAAAGACCGGCTTGCTGTTGTCGCTCGGGCCCGGAGCGATCATGAAGTCCTCGAACTTAAAGCCGGCGTTGCGCAAGACGCCCTGCGCCCACCCGCCCATGATCATCATGCCCATGTCGCCGTCGACGAAGCGCTTCAGGTTGGTCGAAAAATGCTGGGCGCCGACGTTGGGGTCCATCCAGTCGGCAATCTTGCGCACCTGTACGAAGGCAGCCTTTATCTCGGGGCCCTCCAGGGCCTTCTTGTCGAGGTTCATGATGGCTGCGCGGTATGCGGCGGGACTGATGCCTGCCAAAGCGGCCTCGAATTTCTGGCCGTCGTCCGGGCGGGTGCCACCGTTGGCGATGGGATAGGGGACTCCGCCTGCTTTCATCTTCTCGGCGAGGTCGTTGAACTCAGCCCATGTGACCGGGATCTTGTCGGCCTTGGCCTTGTCCATCGCGCGTTTGGAGAGGAACAGCATGTTGGTGCTGTAGATCTGCAACGGCAGCGCAATCCACTTGCCCCCCGGCTTGTGCAATTTTGCAAGGTCCGGCGCGACAACCTTTTCGTAGCCGGCGGCAGCGACGACGGCATCGAGATCGACGGTTGGGGCAATCTTCGACCAGGCCGCAATCTCGGGACCTTTGAGCTGCGAGCAGGCCGGTGGATCGCCGGCCATGATCTGGGCCCGCAGCTTGTTCATCATCTCGGTGGTGAAACCGGGGACGGGCGAGTGCTGCCAGACCCCGCCTTTCTCCTCGAATTTCTTGCCGAGGGCCGTGATGGCCGCGCCATCGCTGCCTGCGGACCATTGCGAGATCGCAGTCAGACGCGGCTTGGTCGCGCCTTGCGCGCGGGCAAATGCCGGCAGCGCGAGCGCGGCCGCAGATCCGGCGAGCAGTTGGCGCCTTGTTGTCGTGATCGGCATGGCAAGTTCCTCCCGGTGTGAACTCTTTCGCGCGAGAGCCGCGCGGCATCAGGTATCTCAGGCGGCCTCGGTGGATGCGGCTGGCATGCCGCCGCGGCAAGCGAGGCAGAAAGCGGCGAATGCCAGCGCCGCCCGCGGATCGTTGCCATTCGACGGCGGCACGAAAGCGAGCGACACTTGCGCGTGCTTGCGGCCGCCCAACAGGCTGGCGTCGATCCCCGCGATGAGCGCGCTGCGGTCGTCCTCGGCGAGAAGCGACGGCCAGCCGCTGATCGCGACGCCCTTGCATGGCTTCACGTTCAGCGTGTTGCCGATCGCAAGTCCAAGCCGGAACAGCCGCTGGCGCAATTCCTGCCGCACGCGCGACGAGAGCGGTATCGCGGTCACCCATTCGCTGCCGAGTTGAAGCAACTCGGCTTCCGCGACGCCAAGAAGCTCGGCCAGGGCGGGAAGCGACGTATAGGCCTCGACGCAGCCATGATGACCACAGCGGCAAATTGGTCCGTCGGCTTCGAACACCATGTGGCCGAGCTCGACCGGCTGGAGGGCATCGTCCTCGACCGGATCATCCATCCAGGTGCCCGCAACGCCCTGGCCGACGAAGACGAAGAGATGTGCGCCGCTGAAGGGATAATTCTCCGTGCGGCAGCGGTGAAAGATGGCGTGCGCGACCACCGAATTGGTGAACTCGACCGGCGCGCCGGCAAACGTCCCGCCGAACATCTCGCTGATACGCCCGATGTCGCAGGGAATGATCGGATTGCTTGATGTGCCCGAGCGGCCGAGGCCCGGAATGGAGACGCCGATCTGCGCGAGGGAGATGCGCCGGCGCTGCGTCCAGTCGCGCAGCAATGTCATGGCCTCGCGAAACGCCCAGCCGACCGTCGCTGCGGTCGGCGTCTTCAGCAGCGGCACATGCCCGATGTCGTGCAGTTCGCCCGACAGGCCCCCGATGCCGACGCTGAGCCGCTGGGTGGTCAGCTCGAAAGCCGCGAGCGTCACCGCCCCATCGAGCGACACGAGGCCGGTCGGGCCACCGACATAAGGGGCAGGGCGCCGCACTTCCTCAATCAGGCCCTCGGCCCTCAGGTCGAACAGGATGCGCGACAGGCTCGCTTCCGACAGGCGCACGGCCTTGGCCAGCGGCGGGCGAAACGACCCGCCTGACTGAAGCAGATGAGTCAAAATGGCAGCACGCGTCTGCCGCCGACTTCTCGGCTGCTCCGGCATTTCCATCCCTGTCGTCATTCTTACTTAGTGTAAGAATGCGCGCGGAGCATTTCGGCTGTCAAGCGATCGCCGACGCATTGCGCCGACTTGTTGTTGTGCGCGGCAGCAAGATTGTGTCGGCGCAAAACAAAAACGGCGCCATCCGGAGATGGCGCCGCTTCGAAAGCCGTGATGGGTTCGACCTTACTTGCGGTTGTTGATCGCGACGTAGTCGCGCTTGGTGACGCCGGTGTAGAGCTGGCGGGGACGGCCGATCTTCTGCTGCGGATCCTCGATCATCTCGCTCCACTGGCTGATCCAGCCGACGGTCCGGGCGACCGCGAACAGCACGGTGAACATCGAGACCGGGAAGCCCATCGCCTTCAGCGTGATGCCCGAATAGAAGTCGACGTTCGGGTAGAGCTTGCGGTCGATGAAGTACTGGTCGCTGAGCGCGATCTTCTCGAGCTCGAGCGCCACCTTCAGCATCGGATCGTCGCCATGGCCGGTCTCCTTGAGCACGGCGTGACACATCTTCTGCATGATCTTGGCGCGCGGATCGTAGTTCTTGTAGACGCGGTGACCGAAGCCCATCAGGCGGACTTCAGAGTTCTTGTCCTTCACCTTGGCGATGAATTCGGGGATCTTGTCGACCGAGCCGATCTCGGCGAGCATTGCCAGCGCTGCTTCGTTGGCGCCGCCATGCGCCGGGCCCCACAGGCAGGCGATGCCGGCTGCGATGCAGGCGAACGGGTTGGCGCCGGAGGAGCCGGCGATACGCACCGTCGAGGTCGAGGCGTTCTGCTCGTGGTCGGCGTGCAGGATGAAGATTTTGTCCAGCGCGTCAGCCAGCACCGGGTTGATCTTGTACTCCTCGCACGGCACGGCGAAGCACATGTGCAGGAAGTTCTCGGCGAACTTCAGCGAGTTTTTCGGATATACGAAGGGCTGGCCGACTGTGTACTTGTAGGCCATCGCAGCCAGCGTCGGGATCTTGGCGATCATGCGCATGGAGGCGATCATGCGTTGCTTCGGATCGTTGATGTCGGTTGAGTCGTGATAGAACGCGGCGAGCGCGCCGACAGCCGCCACCATGATCGCCATCGGATGGGCGTCGCGGCGGAAGCCTTGGAAGAAGCGGGCCATCTGCTCGTGCACCATCGTGTGATGGATCACGCGATCGTCGAAATCCTTCTTCTGCGCGGCGGTGGGAAGCTCCCCGAACAGCAGCAGATAGCAGGTCTCGAGGAAGTCGCCGTTCTCGGCGAGCTGCTCGATCGGATAGCCGCGGTATTCCAGCACGCCCGCGTCACCGTCGATATAGGTGATCTTGGACTGGCAGCTCGCTGTCGAGGTGAAGCCGGGATCGTAGGTGAACAGGCCGGACTGGCCGTAGAGCTTGCCGATATCGATGACGTCGGGCCCGACGCTGCCGCTGTGGATCGGAAGATCGAAATTCTTGTTTCCGACCGTCAGTGTGGCGGTCTTATTGCTTGGTTTTGCGTCCATCAGAGGTCCCCGATGTATGGTGAAACGGGCCGGACCCGGAGGCCCCGACGAGATATCGCGGGGCAGGCCGGATGT
This sequence comes from Bradyrhizobium sp. MI1.3, assembly GCF_055811695.1. Lineage (NCBI taxonomy): Bacteria > Pseudomonadati > Pseudomonadota > Alphaproteobacteria > Hyphomicrobiales > Nitrobacteraceae > Bradyrhizobium > Bradyrhizobium sp. MI1.3. The sequence continues at coordinate 94,951 of NZ_JBVVPQ010000013.1, forward strand.
TCCAGAAGGTACGGGTGAGATGGGTATATTATTGCTGTGTGCGCTGCAAGATGGCGCCACGCATGGTCGACTTACGTCGTAGCCTGGTTCTTGGCCCCGATTCTTGGCCTAGTCCTTGGCCTGATCTTTAAGCCGGCCCAGGCTTTCCTGGCGTCCCAGGACGTCCAAGACCTCGAATATGCCGGGCGACGTCGTCCGTCCGGTCAGCGCCGCCCGCAGCGGCTGGGCGACCGCGCCGAGCTTGAGACTATTTTCCTCGGCATAGGCGCGCAGGGCGGCTTCCGCATTGGCCGCGCTCCACGTCTCGACTTTCTCCAGCGCGGAATGAAGCTGGCCGATCAGCTTGCGGTTCTCAGGGGTCAGCAGCGCTGCCGCCTTTGGATCAAGCTCCAGCGGCCGGTCGGCGAAGATGAAATAGGCGCTGTCGATCAGCTCGATCAGCGTCTTGGCGCGCTCCTTCAGGGCCGGCATGGCCTTCAGGAGCTGCGCGCGCGTGACGTCGTTTAACTTGGCCTTAATCTCGTCGCGGCTGGGCACGACGTGGTCGAGCACGTCCTCGAACATCTTCACGAGTGATTGATCGTCGGCATTGCGGATGTAGTGGCCGTTGAGGTTTTCCAGCTTGGCGAAATCGAAGCGCGCTGCTGCGCGGCCGACGCTGGCGAGGTCGAAGGCTGCGATCATCTCCTCGGTCGAGAAGATTTCCTGGTCGCCATGGCTCCAGCCGAGCCGGACGAGATAGTTGCGGAGCGCGGCCGGGAGGTATCCCATGGCGCGGTAGGCATCGACGCCGAGCGCGCCGTGCCTCTTGGAGAGCTTCGAACCGTCCGGGCCATGGATCAGGGGGATGTGAGACATGCTCGGCAGCGTCCAGCCCATCGCGTCGTAGATCTGCTTTTGGCGGGCCGCGTTGATCAAATGGTCGTCGCCGCGGATGACATGGGTGACGCCCATGTCGTGGTCGTCGACCACCACTGCGAGCATGTAGGTCGGGTTGCCATCGCCGCGCAGCAGGACGAGATCGTCGAGGTTTTCGTTCTGCCAGACCACGCGACCCTGGACCTGGTCTTCGATCACGGTTTCGCCGGTCTGGGGCGCGCGGAGCCGGATGGTGGGCTTCACGTCGGTTGGGGCCGTCGCCGGATCGCGGTCGCGCCACAGGCCGTCATAGAGGCGGGTGCGCCCCTCTGCGCGCGCCTTCTCGCGCATCGCGGTGAGCTCCTCGGCGGTGGCGTAGCAGCGATAGGCCTTGCCGTCGGCGAGCAGCTGCTCGGCGACTTCGCGGTGGCGGGCGGCGCGGCTGAACTGGTAGATGACATCGCCATCCCAGCCGAGCTCCAGCCATTTCAGGCCGTCGAGGATGGCGCCGATCGCCGCCTCGGTGGAGCGCTCCCGGTCGGTATCCTCGATCCGGAGCAGCATCTTGCCGCCGTGCTTCTTCGCATAGAGCCAGTTGAACAGCGCCGTGCGCGCGCCCCCGATATGGAGGAAGCCGGTCGGCGAGGGAGCGAAGCGGGTGACGACGGGAGAGGTGTTCATTGACCGCGCGGGATAAGGGAGGTGGCTGATTGGCGACCGTGTATCATAGGCGCGGGAGATTGTGCCAATGCTAATCCAGGTCGTTCATAGCCATCCGCTCGCGGACAGTTACAACCATGCACTGTTCCATACCATCGTCGAGACGCTGAAAACTCGACACGAAGTGATCGCGACTGACCTTTACCGCGAGGGGTTTTCCCCGGAGATGACCGAGGCGGAGCGGCGCAGCTACTATCACGGCCCCTATGCAGAGGACGCGGTGGCGAGCCTCATCGAGCACGTACGGCGCGTCGACGGCATTATCTTCTGCTTTCCGCATTGGTGGTTTTCGATGCCTGCCATGCTCAAGGGCTATTTCGACCGGGTCTGGGCGCCGGGTACGGCGTTCGCCCACGATCTGAAGGGTGGGCGCATCAAGCCGCTGCTGACCAACATCCGCCTGTTCGGCGTTGTGACGAGCTACGGCTCACCGTGGTGGTTGAGCCGGATCGTCATGCAAGACCCCGGCCGCAAGGTGTTGCTTAGGGCACTGAAACCGATGTGCGGATCCGGCGTTCGGTCGTTCTATTTGGCGCACTACGATATGGATCGCTCCACCTTGGCATCCCGGGCTGCCTTCATCGAGCGCGTGCGTGCCAGAATCGCCGAAGTTTGAACGGACGGTGGGCATGGGGCTTGGCCTAGGGGCTCGAATTTGGCAGAAGGGCCGCTGATTTCCCTACAGGATTTTCGTAATGACAGAACCGGTGGCGAACGAGGTTGGGCGCGATTTCATTCGTGACATCATCCAGGCCGACCTCGATCAGGCCAAATACAAGGAGATCGTGACCCGGTTCCCGCCGGAGCCGAACGGCTATCTCCATATCGGCCACGCCAAGTCGATCGCGCTCAATTTCGGCATCGCCCAGGAGTTTCCGGGCCGCTGCCATCTGCGCTTCGACGACACCAACCCGGTCAAGGAAGAGCAGGAATATATCGATTCCATCCAGGCAGACGTGCGCTGGCTCGGCTTCGACTGGGGCAAGAACCTGTTCTTCGCCTCGGACTATTTCGACCGCCTCTATGAATGGGCGGAGCAGCTGATCCGAGACGGGCTCGCCTATGTCGACGACCAGACCCAGGAGGAGATCCGTCTTGCGCGCGGCACGCTGACCGAGCCCGGCAAGAACTCGCCCTTCCGCGATCGCACCGTGGATGAAAACCTCGACCTGTTCCGCCGCATGAAGGCGGGCGAATTCCCGAATGGGGCGCGCGTGCTGCGGGCCAAGATCGACATGGGTGCGGGCAACATCAATCTGCGCGACCCCGTGCTGTACCGCATCCTGCATGCGCACCATCCGCGCACCGGGACCAAGTGGAGCATCTATCCGAGCTACGACTATGCGCACGGCCAGTCGGACGCGATCGAGGGTATCACGCACTCGATCTGCACCCTGGAATTCGAGGACCACCGGCCGCTCTACGACTGGTTCATCGAGAAGCTGCCGGTGCCATCGAAGCCGCACCAGTACGAATTCGCGCGGCTGAACCTGACCTACACGCTGCTGTCCAAGCGCGTGCTGACCCAGCTCGTCCGCGAGGGCCATGTCGCGGGCTGGGACGATCCGCGCATGCCGACGATGGCGGGCATGCGCCGCCGCGGCGTGCCGCCGGCCGCCCTTCGCGAATTCGTCAAGCGCATTGGCGTGGCGAAAGCCAACAGCGTCGTCGACGTCGGCATGCTCGAGTTCTGCATTCGCGAGGAGCTGAACCGGACGTCACAGCGGCGGATGGCGGTGCTGAAGCCGCTAAAAGTCGTGATCGAGAATTATCCGGAAGGGCAGACCGAGGAGCTCGAGGCGATCAACCATCCGGACGATCCCTCTGCCGGCACCCGGAAGGTCACGTTCGGCCGTGAGCTCTACATCGAGCAGGACGACTTCATGGAGAACCCGCCGAAGAAGTTCTTCCGTCTGTCGCCAGGCAACGAGGTGCGGCTGCGCTACGCCTATTTCGTCAAATGCACCGGCGTGATCAAGAACGATGCCGGCGAGGTGGTGGAGCTGCGCTGCACCTACGATCCCGCGACCAAAGGCGGTAACGCGCCCGATGGCCGCAAGGTCAAGGCCACCATGCACTGGCTGTCGGCGGCGACATCCGTGCCCGCGGAAATCCGCATCTACAACCAGCTGTTTGCCAACCCGAGCCCGGACGCCTCGAACTTCGCCGCCGATCTCAATCCGCAGTCGCTGGAAATTCTAGCTGATGCCCGCGTCGAAGCATCGGTCGCCGAGAGCAATTCGACCGAGCCGATGCAGTTCGAGCGTCAGGGCTATTTCGTGCGCGACAACGACTCGACACCCGGCAAGCCGGTATTTTCCAGGACCATTGGTCTGCGCGACACGTTCGCGAAGGAAGTCGCGAAGGGCTGAAAAGGGCTGCGAGACCACAATGAGCGACGAAGCCGACGCGATCGTTTCCGCCATCATCGCCAAATGGCGCGCCGGCTTCGCAACGCTCGACGCCGCGGCACTCTCGTCTCTGTATTCGAAGAACGCCTTCTTCTTCGGCTCCAACCCAAAGCTCTATCGGGGCAGGGATGGCGTCGCAGACTATTTCAACGGCCTGCCGCGCTGGCGCAAGGCGAGCGCTGTGTTCTCCGACGTGAGGGCGGTGCAGGCAGGTCCTGACCTCATCAACATGGCCGCAACCATCTCGTTCGATCTCGCCGGCGAAAGCCCCGATTTCTCGGTCAAGATGAGCTGGGTCATCGTGCGCGAGGACGGCGACTGGAAGATCGTCAATCACCATGCTTCGTCGCAGGCGCCGCTGATCTGACGAGCGCGGGGACACGGCTTCGTCATTCTCGTGAGAGAACGAACGTGCATCCCGCGCGTTGGGGTGGGTCCAACAAGGAACCCACCATGCAGAACATCGCAGAGCATATGGAAGTCATCGGCGCCGACGGCGTCCATATCGGCACCGTTGACAAGGTCGAAGGCAATCGCATCAAGCTGACCAAGAAGGACAGCGGCGAGGGCAGCCACAAGGGGCATCATCACTTCATCGACAAGGGCCTCGTCGCGGACATCGAGGGCAACAAGGTCCGGCTGTCGGCCAAGGCGGATGTCGCGGTGACGATGGAAGAGGAAAAGTAGGGGGCGCGCCCTTTCGTTCCTGATCCGTACCGCTATCCGCCCGCCTGCACGTTCCGGTAGCTTCGGCCTTCGTTGCGTATCACCGAGTGCAGGGAATGGCGGAGCCGGGCCGGCCAGTACGGTCGCAGGGGATTGCGGGGACGTGGCCCGCGGGCCGCGCCGCGTCCGCTGGCGGCCTCGCGCCTGCAGGCCTCGACCTCTGGACATCGCTGGCCGAGACCGTCCGCGCCTGGCTACGCGCCGAGGCTGGCGCCGGGCGGCTGTTGCCGTGGGTGCCCGTAGCGTTTGGCTGCGGCATCGCGCTTTATTTTTCCGCCGATCACGAGCCGGTGCTGTGGATCGTCGCCACGACCGCCATCGCGCTCCTGCTTGGCGCGGCTCTGTTGCGGCGGAGCCGGCTGTTCGCCCCGGCCATCATGATCGCGGCGGTCGCGGCCGGTTTTGCCGTGGCGACCTGGAAGACGGCGCGCATCGCTCACCCGGTGCTGGCAAAGTCGCTCTATTCGGTATCGTTGTCGGGCTTCGTCGAAGCCCGCGACATCCGCGAGCGTACCGACAGGTTCGTGCTGCGCGTCACCGCGATGGAGGCGCAGCGCAGCGACGTCAGGCTCGAGCGCGTGCGCCTGTCGGTCCGCAAGGGCACGGCGCCGGAGGTCGGCAATTTCGTTCAGCTGAAGGCGCGGCTGATGCCGCCGCTCGCGCCGGTGCGGCCCGGCAGCTACGACTTTTCGCGTGACATGTTCTTCCAGGGCATCGGCGCCTCCGGCTTCGCGATGGGCGCAATCACGGTGGCGGCGCCGCCTGAGACCGCCGGCTTGCGGCTGCGTTACGCGGCCTTCATGCAAGGCCTGCGCGATGCGATCGATGCCCGCATCCGGGCGACGCTCGACGGCGACAACCGGGCGATCGCGACCGCGCTGCTCACCGGGCGGCGCGATGCGATCACCACGCCCGTCAACGACGCGATGTTCATCTCCGGCCTCGGCCACGTGCTCTCGATCTCCGGTTATCACATGGCCGTGGTGGCCGGTGTCGTGTTCTTCGCGGTGCGCGCGCTGCTCGCTCTGATCCCCGGACTGGCGGCCGGCTTTGCCATCAAGAAATGGTCGGCCGCCGCCGCGCTGGTCGCCGCTGCGTTCTACCTGCTGCTGTCAGGTGCGGAGGTCGCGACGCAAAGGTCGTTCTTCATGACCGCGGTAGTGCTGATCGCGGTGATGGTCGATCGCCGCGCCATCACCTTCCGCACGCTTGCTGTCGCCGCGCTGATCGTGCTCGCGGTCGCGCCGGAAGCGCTGGTGCATCCGAGCTTCCAGATGTCGTTTGCAGCAACGCTCGGGCTGGTGGCGCTGGTGCAGATCGGCATGCCGAATTTGTTTGCCTCGCCGGACCATTCGGCGACTGCACGCATTGCGATGTGGGGCGGCCGCGAGATCGCGATGCTGTTCATGGCTTCGCTGATTGCGGGACTTGCGACCACACCCTACGCCGCTTTCCACTTCCACCGTGTCACGCCGTTCGGCGTGCTGGCCAATCTCGGCGCGATGCCGGTGGTCTCGGCGCTGGTGATGCCGGCGGGGCTGTTGGGGCTGCTTGCTGCACCGTTCGGGCTGGACAGCGTGTTCTGGTGGCTGATGGGGATCGGCATCGACTGGATGGTCGCGGTCTCGCGCTGGGTCGCAGCATTGCCGGGTGCCGTCGGCCGCATCGCGGCGTTCGGGATCGGGCCGCTGATCGCGGCGAGCCTGGGAATCATCGTGCTGGGCTTGTTGCGGACGCCGCTGCGCTGGTCCGGCGCCTTGGTGCTGCTGGCAGCGATCCTCTGGGGACTGTCGGCGCGGCAGCCCGACATCCTGATCGCCGGGGATGGCGCGAGCGTCGCCGTGCGGGGCAAGGACGGATATCTGCACCTGATCAGGACCAGCAAGGACAGCTTTCTGCTCAAGGAATGGCTCGCTGCCGACGCCGATCCGCGCGATGCCGGCAGAGCCTCGCTGGCTGATGGCGTGTCCTGTGACGAATCCGGCTGCGTGACGCCACTGATCGACGGGAGGCTGGTCGCGCTGGCACTGCGGGTCGACGCTCTCGCCGACGATTGCAGTCGGGCCGCGCTGGTGGTGACGACGCGTCCCGCGCCGCCCGATTGCGCGGCGATGGTGGTCGATCGGCAGCGGCTCGCCAGCCAGAGCGCACTGGCGCTGACGCAGCGTGGTGACGGATTTGTGGTTCAGGCGGTGAGGGCGAGAGGCACGAGCCGCCCCTGGTTGCCGGCCGGCGCCGGCGAGGGTGATTTCGACGGCAGCCTTGCGCCGAAGGCGACCGCGCCCCGCATCAAGGACGCAACGCCGGCGGAGACCGACTTGCAGGCCGACGATTGATCTGATGGTGCGGAGCAACGCAGCGGGTCGGTGCGTCCGCTCGGATTCGCTGGCGCAAACCACACCATCTCGCCGGCCACGGCCGGCGATGGCAATTCAATCCTGACCTCCGACCTCGTAGCCGGAGGGCGGCTGTTTCAGCCGATCGGCAGGTGCGTGACGGTCGGCTGCCTGTCGGCGATGATCTGCGCCTTGTGCTCGCGCTCGATGACCGACTGGGTCACAGGCAGTTGCAGCACGGTCGCGCGCTGGCCTTCGACGAGCTGCGTCACCAGCACAAATTTGCCGTCGGGGAATTCGATCGCGTCATGATGGCGGTCGGGAACGTGCGGATCGATCTTGCCGAACTTGCCCACGCGGGAATTGATGGTCCGCGTCCAGATCCAGCGATTGTCGTAGCGGACGTCGTCTGCGAAGGCGAGCTCCGTTCCCGGCAGCAGGCAGACGGCAACAGACGGATCGGCTGCGGAGGCGAAGCCGCGCGTCGAGGTGCCGCGGAAATTTGTCGTGACGATCGTCTCGCCGACTTCGGCGGGGCGCGACGCGACGGCATGCAGGCTGTAGTCACACATCGGGTGCTCCTCATGCTGGGATAGCAACCCGCGTCTCTTATCGAGGCGCAGGCCTCTATCAGAGTTGAAGCACGAAAGCTCTGCTCGGTTGTGGGCAAATCTGCGGCTGGTTTCCGCAAGCCGCGATCACATTATCTTTCCCGAATTCAATAGGAACAAAGAGAGTTGCGATGCATTCGGGAGGCGCATGCGCGAATATTGCCGGCTGGTGCAACGACCTCGATCGCTCGTCGCTGTTTCCTCGCACACTCGAGCCGCGAAGCGGTGCTGTTTCGGTGCTGCTTCTTGGGCGTCGCGAGTAGCCAGCGCCGGAGGAGGGGCCGGATAGTCTGTGCAGAACCAGAAAGACTATCCAGCCGGAGCGGACGATGATCCGCTCCAATCTCTGACCGGCGATGCCGATCGGAAGCGCGCGAGGCGCCAACTTCTCCAGGTATCAAGTACGTCCGGTATCAGTACTTCCGGTAAAGCCCGATCAGCTTGCCCTGAATCTTCACCCGATTGGGCGGCAGGATGCGGACCTCATAGGCAGCGTTGGCGGGCTCGAGCGCGATCGAGGCGCCGCGACGGCGGAAGCGCTTCAGCGTCGCTTCCTCGTCGTCGATCAGCGCCACCACGATGTCGCCGGTATCGGCGCTCTCGTTGCGCTGAATCAGCGCCATGTCGCCGTCAAGGATGCCGGCATCAACCATGGAATCACCGCGCACTTCCAGCGCGTAATGTTCGCCCGAGCCGAGCATGTCGGGCGGTACGCTGATGGTGTGGCTGCGTGTCTGCAACGCCTCGATCGGCGTGCCGGCGGCGATGCGGCCCATCACCGGTACCGCCACGGGGCGTTCGCCCTCGTCCGCGGGCAGGCTGGAGCCCGCACGCACCTTGCCGAGATTGCCCTCGATGACGCTGGGGGTGAAGCCGCGGCGGCTGCCGGCGGCTGCCTGGAGCTCCGGCAGCTTGATGACTTCAATCGCACGGGCGCGGTTGGGCAGGCGTCGGATGAAGCCACGCTCCTCGAGCGCCGTGATCAGGCGATGGATGCCCGACTTCGAGCGCAGATCGAGCGCATCCTTCATCTCGTCGAAGGAGGGCGGCACGCCGCTTTCCTTCAGACGTTCACTGATGAACCGCAGAAGCTCGTATTGTTTGCGCGTTAACATCTCGACCAAAGTCCCCCGGTTGATGTCGTCCGATTCCGAGACGCAGAATTCGGCAATAAGCCGCTACATGCTCGAAACAAATCATGAACGGACACTATATGTTCGATACATGTTCCGCAACTGCTTAATTTACCGTGAACAGAGCAAAGTTCGCAGAACGCGCGTTGCGGGGGTGCTCAGACGGGGAGCCGCAACACTTCGCAAGCCGTGCCGGCTTCGGCCTTCGGCGCGAATGGTGCGCGCACGAGAAGTACCTGTGCTGCAGCGAGATTCGCAAGCAGCGAAGAGTCCTGATGATTGACGGGAAGAACGACGCGTGTGCCATCGTCACGCTCCTCCAGATGCGCGCGCAGATAGTCCTCGCGCTGGTCGTTGGCGCCGACGCCGCGGCCGAGCACGGCGCGTTCGCGGCGATGGTGAATCACTGAACGGCCCGACAGGGCGCGAATCAGCGGCACCATGAACAGGAAAGCGCACACGTAGGACGACACGGGATTGCCCGGCAGGCCGATCACACCCATTGCGCCGAGTCGCCCGTGCATCATCGGCTTGCCTGGCCGCATCGCGATCTTCCAGAACGCCATCGCGATGCCTTCGTCCCGCAGTGCCTGCTGGACCAGATCGTGGTCGCCGACCGATGCGCCGCCGGTCGTGATCAGGATGTCGGCGCCGCTCTCGCGGGCGCGGCGGATGCCGGCGGTGGTCGCCTCCAGCGTATCGGCGGCAATACCGAGGTCGATCGTCTCGGCGCCTTCGCTGCGGGCGAGCGCGTGCAGGGCGTAGCCGTTGGAATAGACGATCTGGCCGTGGCCTGGCGTGGTGCCTGGCATCACCAGCTCGTCGCCGGTGGCGAGAATCGCGACCTTTGGACGCCTGAAAACGACAAGGTGCGGATGATTCATCCCGGCAGCGAGCGCGAGGTCGCGCTCGGTGACACGGCTTCCCTTGCGCAGGAGCACGTCACCCTCGCGGAAATCGACGCCGGCGGGGCGGATGTGCCGACCGGCGATCGCGGCTTCCTTGATCATGATCCGCTTGCCGGCGGCGACCGTGTCCTCCTGGATCACGACGGCGTCCGCGCCACCGGGAACGACGCCGCCGGTGAAGATCCGTACGGCCTCGCCGGCGCCGATCGTCCCGGCGAACGGTCGGCCCGCCGCGACTTCGCCGACCACGGTGAGCTCCGAATCGATCGTCGCGGCATCGGCCGCGCGCACCGCGTAGCCGTCCATCGCCGACATCGCCTGCGGCGGCTGCGTGCGCCGCGCCGCGAGGTCACACGCGAGCACGCGATGATGGGCCTCGTCGAGGGAAATCATTTCTTCCGGCAGCGGCTCTGCACCCGCCAGCACCGCGGCAAGCGCGTCGGAAACCGGCATCAAGGCCACGGCGAAAACTCCTGCTCGGCACGTTCGGGCGAATGTTCCGCACGTCTTCTAGCCGAGCGCGGGCGCAGAGGCAAAAACCGCTGAGCGGGCACAGTCATCCCGCCGCTTCACATTGTTCCGGAAGGCAGGATCAAGCGCGTCGCGCGGCCATGGAAGCGACGAAAATCACGGCAAGGAAAATCACGGCAAGGCGAGAACGACGAGCGCCCCGGGCTGCATCGATCAGCTCCCTGCCTGCCCGGGAGTTACGTCGGGCGCCTTGGCTCCCTGGTCTTTGTCGGGCAGCGGATCGGCCTGGGATTTCAGGTCGGCGGCCTTGCTCACAAGCTTGGCGGAAAGGTCCGAATCTGAAGTTGTCCTGGCGAATTCAAGAAGAAGAGAGGCCTGCTTGGTGAGGTAGGTTTTGCCCAGCACGATGATGCATCCGTCCGTAGAAGTCCCAACGGACTCTAAGAGTCCGGAAGGCGGTATTCCGTTCCCGGAACTCTGTACAAAAATGCACAAAGTGATCGGGTTCCTCAATTTCTCAAAATTGGTCCCGGCGGGCGGTGCCGCCGTGGGTTTCGCGACACCGACTCCTCGTCAAATGCCCAATGCCTTCAATGCGTTCCCGACGTCACGCGGCGAGGTCACATGCACCGCCGTCAAGCCGCGCGCCCGCGCTCCCTCGATGTTTTCAGCAAGATCATCGAAGAACACGATGCGCCCGGCGGGCACGCCGATCGCCGCAACGACGTGGTCGAAAGCCTCCGCATCCGGTTTGCGCAGGCCGATGCTGGACGACAAATACAGCTCTCGGAAGTGGCCGAGGAGGTCGGCATATTCCCTCGAGAAATGGTCCACGTGCGGCCGGTTGGTGTTGGAGAAAGCGTAGAGCGGCATCTGCTTCGCTGCCCGCGGCAGCAGCTCGGCGATGTCAGGCATTTCGCCGGCGAAGATCGCGTTCCAGCCTTCCAGGAACTGCGCGTCCGAAATGCCGATTCCGAGCGAGGCTCGCAATGAGGCGAAATAATCCTCATCGCTGATCTTCCCCATCTCGTGCAACCGATAGGCTTCGCTGTCCCGCACATAGCGCGCGACGATGGCTTCGGGCTTGCAGCCGGCATGTCCCGCCCAGCAGGCGATTGCCTTGGAGAAATCGATATCGAGCACTACGCGGCCGAGATCGAACAGGAGCGCATCCGCGCTGCCGGGAGAGAGCGATGTCACCTGCATCCTTTCACTCAGTATCGATATGGCTCGTGGTCGAACAGCGGAAACGCGCTGAACACACTCGGCGCGTTGGTTGCGGTCGCCTGGTGCAGGCAGGATTTGTCGAGCTCGGCGAACGACGTCGCACCCAAGAGGCCGAGGCAGCGCAGCACTTCGTCCTCGAGCAGCTCCAGCATGCGCGCCACGCCGGCTTCGCCGGCCGCCGCCAGCGCCCAGCATTGCAGCCGGCCGATGCCGACGAGGTCGGCGCCCGCCGCGATCGCCTTGACGATGTCGGTGCCGCGACAGACACCGCCATCGACCATGATCTTGGCGCGGCCGTTCACGGCATCGACGATCTCGGGCAGCACATGCATGGCGCCGCGACCGTGATCGAGCTGACGGCCGCCATGGTTGGAGACGTAGATCCATTCGACGCCGTGATCGATCGCGATCAGCGCGTCCTCTGGCGTCGCGATGCCCTTGAGGATCAGCGGGATCTTGAACTTGTCCTTGATCATCTTCACCGTCCGCCACTCCAGACCCTTCTGGTAATCGCCGCCGGTGGCGCGCAGGCGGCTCTCGCGAACGTAGCGCTTGGCGATGTCACGTTCGCGACGGCTGTAATGAGCGGTGTCGACGGTCAGGCAGAAGGCGGCGTAGGCGTTCTTCTCGGCCCGGCTGACGACGTCGGCAACGAAGGCGTCGTCGCCGCGCACATAGAGCTGGTAGAGGCGCAGCGCGTCGGGCGCAGCTTCGGCGGTCTTCTCGAGGCCGGGCTCGGACACGGAACTGAGCATGTGCGCCGCACCGAAAGTACCGCAGGCGCGTGCCACGCTCGCCGCACCATCCGGATCGAAGATCTCAAGCGCGCCGACGGGGGCGAGTACCACCGGCAGGCGCATCTTGCGGCCGAACTGCTCGACCGAGCCGGTGACCTTGCGGACATCGCGCAGCACGCGCGGGCGAAAGGCGATCTCGTCCAGTGCCATGCGGTTGCGACGCATCGTGGTCTCGGTCTCGGCCGCGCCGACGATATAATCCCAGGCATTCTGGTTGAGGTTGGCGCGGGCTTTCCGGACGAATTCATGCAGATTCTGGAACGGCTCGGTGCTGGCGCCGAGCTCGACGTTCCTTTCCGGTTGGATGCGGGGTGCTTCGTTCATTGTTATCCTCCCGAGAATTTGAAGCCTTCCCTCATCGCCTAACCCGTCCGGGGCGCCAAAACCATCCTAAAATGGCATGGCAGCGAGGCGTGGGCCGGCCGGCCGACCCCCGCTGCGCACCAACCGGGTCCTGCAACGTTGCCGAAAGTTTAGGTCCGGACGAAGGGATTTTTACGGTGTACCCGCCGGCGTGGCATCCCGGCCTTGAAGAAACCAGAATGGTATTGTGAGAAGCAGGCTGGATCGCCATTTGCATGGCGGCTCCCCAGCCCCACCGAACCGCGAAGCAAAAAGGCCAGCCTATCCATGCGGAAAACCCTGCTGTTTCCACTGGGCGCGCTCACCGGAGCGTGTCTGACCCTTCTGGTAGCCAGTCCGCACGGCGGCGTATGGGCGGCACGGGCGGCAGCGAGCGCGGATGACGCCTATTCCAAGCTCAATTTGTTCGGCGAAGTGTTCGAGCGGGTGAAGGCGAGCTACGTCGAGAAGCCTGACAATGCCAAGCTGATCGAAGGCGCGATCACCGGCATGGTGACCTCGCTCGATCCGCACTCGCGCTACATGAACGACAAGGCCTGGACCGAGATGCAGGAGACCACCTCCGGCGAGTTCGGCGGGCTCGGCATCGAGGTCACGATGGAGGACGGTCTCGTCAAGGTCGTCTCGCCGATCGACGACACGCCGGCGTCTAAAGCCGGCATCATGTCGGGCGACCTCATCAGCAAGATCGACGGCGATGCGGTGCAGGGCATGACGCTCGAGCAGGCCGTCAACAAGATGAAGGGGCCGGTCGAGACCCAGACCAAGCTCACGATCGTGCGCAAGGGCGCCGACGCCCCGCTCGACGTCGCGATCAAGCGCGAGATCATCCATGTGCGCCCGGTGCGCTTCCACGTCGAGAACGGCGACATCGGCTATATCCGCGTCACCTCGTTCAACGAGCAGACGACCGATGGCCTGAAGAAGGCGATCGCATCGATCTCCAAGGACGTTCCGCCGGAGAAGCTGGTCGGCTATGTGATGGACCTGCGCAACAATCCGGGCGGACTGCTCGATCAGGCCGTGTCGGTGTCGAGCGCGTTCCTGCAGCGTGGCGAGGTCGTCTCGACCCGCGGCCGCAATCCGGAAGAGACCCAGCGCTTCACGGCGCATGGAGGCGACCTCACCAAGGGCAAGCCGCTGGTGGTTCTCGTCAATGGCGGCTCGGCCTCGGCCTCGGAGATCGTGGCCGGCGCGCTGCATGACCACAAGCGCGCCACGCTGATCGGCACGCGCTCGTTCGGCAAGGGCTCGGTGCAGACCATCATTCCGCTCGGCACCGGCAACGGCGCGCTGGCGCTGACCACGGCGCGCTACTACACGCCCTCGGGCCGCTCGATCCAGGCCCAGGGCATCGCGCCCGACATCGAGATCCTCCAGGACGTGCCGGCCGAGCTGAAGGGCCGGATGGACACCATGGCGGAGTCCCAGATGCGCGGTCATCTCCAGGCAGCCGACGGCACCGAGCAGACCGGGTCGCAGTCCTATGTCCCGCCGGAAGCGAAAGACGACAAGGCCCTGCATACGGCCTACGACTTCCTGCACGGCCAAACTGCGAATGCGGTGGCCGCCAAGCCGGCGTCGAGGGCTGCGGTGCCGAACTAGGCCCTCGCCAGTTCCAGAGATCAATCGCCCGGGCGTGGTTGACCGCTCCCGGGCGATTTCGTTTTGGACGCCGTCTCAGCTGGGATTCATGGCCGCAAGGGTGGCCTCGTAGCAGCCATCGCGCTCGGCCCAGCGCAGGGCGCGGTCGCGCTCGACCAGCACTTCGTCGCGGGGATGGACCCGCAGCTCCAGCGGCTGCGTTAACAAGGTCGGCCGCGTGCTGAGAATCTGCCAACGACGCGACTTCCAAGGTCAAATTCGTCAAGCGCTCGGTCTTAGCTGAGTGACAGCGACGCCGGAGATCGCGAGCAGCCCGCCGATCATCAACATTGGGGTCATGCGTTCGCCAAGAAACAACACGCTCGACATCAAGGCGAACACCGGAAGCAGCAAACCGAAGGGCGCGACGCGACCCATGGAGCAACGCCCGATCAGCCAGAACCACAGGCCAAATCCGACAATTCCCCCGATGAAAATCGTATAGGCGAGTGCCAGCCAACCACGTCCATCTGCAGTGACGAGGCTCGCGAGTTGTCCACGTTCAAGGAGCAGCGACATCAACATGACCTGCGGCACCGTGAACAGCGAGGACCATCCCATCAACATCAGGGGATCAAAAGGGCCGTAGCGTTTCGTCAGGACATTGGACACCGCGAATGCGAAGGCTGCCCCGACCACGAGCAGCAGTGGAAGCGCGTTTGCGGACGGGCCGGGCCCCGCTGCCAGCACGACCACGCCGACAAATGCAAGCACCACTCCAGCGGACGTGGTGAGAGACGGCCGCTCCGCGAGCAGCGGCCAGGCCAGCAGGACGGTGAAGGGCGTGGCGAGTTGAATTGCGACGGCCGACATGCTTCCCGAGCCGAGGCCGAGGCCAACATAGAAGAGCCCGAAGTTCAGTCCGCCAAGGAAAAACGAAATCGCTGCGATCGGGCCAAACTGTTGACGTGCGGGCCTTTTGACAAAGGGAACAAGCAGCAGCGCGATGGCCAGGAAGCGCAGCGCGAGGAAGAAGAGGGGTGGAAACTCCATAACGCCCACTTTGATGGCCACGAATTGATAACCCCAGAGCAAGGGGACGACCACCGCGCAGACGATCTGAAAGCCGGACATGGTATCGTTCTTTTCAAGACCGTTCGGTCTAGATATAGGCGTGCGAGCAGCGGAAACGTCCATGGCTGTCTACCTGATGAAGCGGTCGAGAAAAGCGTCAACGGTGGCTTGCGAAATGATCCGTGTCGGTGCCGTTTTGCCGACCACCCGCAGGCCCTCGACGAAACAGACGAGAATTCGGGCGGCACTCGAAGGCTCGACACCATCGGCCAGCTTGCCCGCTGCCTTCGCACGGGAAAGTGCACCAGCCACCCGAGCCTCCATAGCTTTGAAAAAGCTCCCGATGCGACGATCAATTTCGGCATCACGGCCAGCCAGTTCCATGGCTGTGGCTACCAACAGGCATCCGCGCCGACCATTGGCACCGCTGTTGCGGTCAACATAGCCGGCAAGGTAGGCCCTTAGGCCGTCGATCGGCTCCCTGCGGGGGTCGAGTTCGATATCCATCCGTGTCAAGGCAATGGCAATGTAGCGATCAAGCGCAAGCAGGAACAGCGAGTGCTTGTCGCCGAAAGCGGCGTAGAGGCTGCCCCGCGAGAGCTTCGTCGCACGAAGAAGGTCCGGTAGCGCCGTGGCGTGATAGCCGCGGGACCAGAACACATCCATCGCGCGTTCGACGGCGGATTCCATGTCGAAACTTCGGGGACGGCCACGGGGCAACTGCACAGGGGTTTGGCGGGGCATTGCCGATATATAGACCGAATGGTCTTTAATTTCTAGGGGCGCCACCGCCGTTTGGCCGTCCGCCGATGTTTCTGCTTGGCCTCCCGAGCCGACAATTGCGCCTGTGTGAGTCCAGGCCCTAGCTTGCCTCCCGGCGGCGGCCTTCGTTGCCGCCGCGCTGGGCGAGACGGCCGCGATGAGCTGCGAACAGCTCCAGCACTTTGTCGGCGGGTTTGGCGGCGCTGAACAGATAGCCCTGCATCTCGGAGCAGCCGAGCGCGCGCAGCAACCGCTGCTGCTCCTCGGTCTCGACACCCTCGGCCGTGGTGGTCATGCGGCGGGCAGCCGCGAGATTGACGACCGCCTGCACGATGCTGGAGGAGCCGTCGGGGCCGGCGATGTCGTTGACGAAGCAGCGGTCGATCTTGATCTTGTCGAACGGGAAGCGGTGCAGATAGCTCAGCGAGGAGTAGCCGGTGCCGAAATCGTCGAGCGCGATGCGGACGCCGATGGCGCGGAGTTGATGCAGGATCGCAAGCGCGGTGTCGTCGTCGCGGATCAGCACCGCCTCGGTGATCTCAAGCTCGAGCCGGCTTGCCGGCAAATTGGAGGCGGCAAGCGCTGCCATGATCTTCAGCGCCAGCGTGCCGCTCTTGAACTGCACCGGCGAGACGTTGACGGCGAGGCGGACGTCGTCGGGCCAGTTCGCTGCGTCCCGGCAGGCGGTCGCCAGCACCCATTCGCCGATCTCGTTGATCAGGCCGGTGTCCTCGGCGATCGGGATGAACTCGGCCGGCGAGACCATGCCGCGTTCGGGATGGCGCCAGCGCACCAGCGCCTCGCAGCCGGTGATGCGGTCGTCCTTCAGGCTGAGGCAAGGCTGGTAATACACCTCGAGGCCGCCTTCGAGCCCGCCTTGAGCGATGGCGTGGCGCAGGTCGATCTCGAGCTGCCGCCGCTCGTGGATCTTGGCGTCCATCTCAGGCTCGAAAAAGCGATAAGTGCGGCGCCCGGCGGCTTTAGCGGCGTACATCGCCATATCCGCGTTCTTCAGGATCTGGTCCAGCGCCGTTCCATGTTGCGGCGCCAGCGCGATGCCGATGCTGGCGTCGGTGGCAAGATGATGTCCCATGCAGTCGAACGGCGCGCGGATGGCCTCAAACACCCGCGCGACGAGCTCGTTGACCTGATCCAGCGATGTCACCGCGCTCTGGATGATGGCAAATTCGTCGCCGCCGAGGCGCGCCACGAAGTCTGTCGGACCCGCACACCGGTGGAGGCTCTGCGCGACTGACTTCAGGAGCTCGTCGCCGATGAGATGCCCGAGCGCGTCGTTGACGCCCTTGAACTCGTCGATATCGATGTAGTGCACCGCGAGTTGTTCGCCCCCGGCGACGAGATCGAGTTCCTGACGTAGATGCTCGTGGAACATGGTGCGGTTGGGCAGGTCGGTCAGCGCGTCGTAGTGAGCGAGATGGGTGATGCGCTCCTCGATACGCCGGCGCTCCGTGATGTCCTCATGCGTCGCGACCCAGCCGCCGTCCGTGAGCGGTTCGTTGACGATCTGGATCGAGCGACCGTCGGAGGTCTCGACTACCATGGAATTGCGCACGTGGACGTCGCGCAGGACCCGTGCGACATACTGGTCCACATCGCCGGTGAACGAGCCGGTGGCTCTGCGGTGCGCAATGATATCGTGGAAGCTGCAGCCGGGTCTCACGATTTCGGACGACAGCCCGTACATCTCGATGTAGCGCTGATTGCAGATCACGAGCTGCTGCGATGCGTCGAACAGCAGCAGGCCCTGGGTCATGTTGTTGACGGCGCGGTCGAGACGCTGCTTTTCCAGCGTCAGCCGTTCCCGCGAAAGACGATGCTGCTCCAGGAGCTTGCGTATGATCGCGATCAGCACGCCCGCGATGGCGAGCGCGGAAGAGGCGGCGACCGAGATCAGGATGCCGATCTGCTCGCGCCAGTCCGTCAGGGCCGTCGCGCGCGTCGTGGTGGCCATCATCAGGATCGGGAAGTGAGGCAGGGCGTGTGAGGAAATCAGCCGGTCCTCGCCGTCGACGGGGCTCATGAAGCGGCCGGCAAAATGGTCGAGCCCGAAAACCCTTTGATGCGCGAACGGACCGTTCTTGAAATTCCGCCCCATCAATTCGCTGGAATGGGGATAACGGGCGAGCATCGTGCCGTCCCGGTGCAGCATCGAGATCGTCGTGCTTTCGCCGAGCACGGCGGACTCGAAGAACTTTTCGAAATTTGCCGGCTCGATGCCGCGTCCGACCGCACCCAAGAATTCGCCGTTCGGTCCGACGACCTTGCGCACGATCAGGATGGTCCAGGCGCCGGAGATGCGACTGTAGAGTGGCTCGATCAGGACGTCGGGAGCATCGG
This sequence comes from Bradyrhizobium sp. MI1.3, assembly GCF_055811695.1. Taxonomy (NCBI): domain Bacteria; kingdom Pseudomonadati; phylum Pseudomonadota; class Alphaproteobacteria; order Hyphomicrobiales; family Nitrobacteraceae; genus Bradyrhizobium; species Bradyrhizobium sp. MI1.3. Next base: position 113,290 of record NZ_JBVVPQ010000013.1, read on the forward strand.
GATCGTACCGGAAGGTGCGAAAATAGGCGCGATCGGCAACGTTCACGTTCGGGGCCGGCCATGCCGTCGACGAATTGATCAAATTGCCTTCGGCATCGATGACATTCAGGCCGCCTATGTGGGGTAGTGCATCGATCTTCGAGCGCAGCATCCGGTGGAGGTCCTGGCCGGCGAGGCGCTTGCGATAGTCCGCCGCACTGGTGATGCCGCTCGCGCGGACGTAGTCGACGAAATCCTTCTGGATGACTGCGAAATCCTGCAATTGCTGGTCGAAATGATGGGCCAGCATCAGCACGGTGTTTTCCAGCTCGCGGCCGGAGCTGCGCAGCGCACGTTCGCGGAAATTCTGCGCCATCAGGGTCGCGCCGACCGCGATCGCAGCGATCAGCAGCGTGCCGCCCACCACCAGCCAGCGGATCGGTCCGCTGCGCACGAAGGCCTGGTCAAAAAGGCGACTGCCGAATCCCGTCATCATGATCGATCGTTGTGGTGCACACGTCAGGGTCAATTCTTGGCCCCGGGAACATCCGTCGGTTTACGGGAACGGAGTGGAGGCGAAGTTAGCAAGCTGGGTTAATGCGCCGTGAACGGACGCTCGCAAAAGCAATCAATATGCGGGACGCGAGACGTGCAGCATTGTCGGAAGCTTCCGCGCGGCCGGACAATTTCTGCCGACCATCGCGCTGATCGCCGCCGGCATCGCGCTTGCGATCATTGCCGTGGTGAACGGCCTGGGCAGCAAGCTCAATTCAAAATTCGGGGCGATCAGCGCGTCGTTGCGCTGATCGGCCGGGTTTCGCTGCGCGCCAGTATCGCCAACACGATCAGTGCCGCGACGATGTTCGCGGCGGCGCTGATCAGGATCGGCAAAGTATAGCTGTGATTGAGGTCGTAGGCGAAGCCGGCCGCACTCGGACCAACCAATGTCCCGAACGCCACGCTGGTGTAGAGAATGCCGATGATTCCGCTGACGTTGCGTCCGCCAAAATAGTCCATGACCACGGCGGGCAGCACCGCGACCCAGCCGCCGTAGAACACGCCGTAAATGAAGGCAAAAGCGGCGAGGGTCCGGACATCAGCGGCAATGGCCCAGATCGCCATCGCGAACGCCATTCCGATCATGACCATGATCAGAGAGCGATCGCGGCCCATCCGGTCGGCGATCGCGCCGAGAAAGAAGCGACCAGCGGTGCTGCCGGCCCCGATCACGCCCAGCAGCAGCACGGCAGAGGACGCCGCGACACCGTGGTCGCGCGCGTAAGGCACGAGATGAACGAATGGAACGAAGGCGCCGAACGAGCAGACCAGACACGATGCGTAAAGGGCGACAAAACGCGTCGACCGGACGGCCTCGCGCACCGAGGCGCCGCCGGCGTTGACCGTGTCCGCCGCGTCGCAAGGTGGATCGCCGTCGGGCCGGAGGCCGCGGTCCTTCGGATCGTTCTCGATGAGCATCGACATCCCGCCGCCCAGCACCAGCGCAATCGCGCCCAGCGCCAGATAGGCGCCGCGCCAGCCCATCGATGCGATCAGCAAGGAGGCGAGCGGCGGCATTGCCAGCGTGCCGAGCCCGATGCCGCTCACCGCGAGCCCAGAGGCAAAGCCGCGGCGCTTGACGAACCAGCGTTGCACCGCGCCGATTGCCGGAACATAGGCGCAGCCGACGCCGAGGCCGACACCGAGCCCGTAGGCGAGATAGACCTCCACGAGGGAACGTGCAGCGCTCGCGGCCGCAAGTCCAACCGCCATTAGGACCATGCCCGCTACGGCCAGTGGACGCGAACCGAGCCGGTCGGCGAGGGGACCGCTGACGAGTCCGAGAGCGAAGTACAGAAAGCCCGGAATCGAGAACACCAGCGAGATTGAACCACGGGAGGCGCCGAAATCGCGCTGGAGCGACTCCAGAAATGCGCTGAAGGTGTAGACAGAACCAAAGCCGACGAACATCACGGCAAATGCCGCCGCGACGACGAACCAGCCGTGGAAAATGCTTCGACCTACGGGATTGAATGGAATGGTCAATGCTGCCTCCGCGAGGTGAGGGAAGGATGGCGACGATGCCAGGACGTGACACGCTGGAACGCAGCGCCGGCGCGAACCAGCGTGGCCTCGTCGAGATGGGCTGCGACAAGCTGGAACGCGATCGGCAGTCCGTCCGCCGATGCACCACCTGGTAGCGTGATCGTGGGATGACCGGTCATATCGAACGGGCAGGTGTAGCGCTGCAACTTCGCGATCAGATCCGGCTGCTCGCCGAGCGTCTGGATCATGGCCAGCGTCAACGGCGCGAAAGGGTGGACCGGGATCAGCAGCAGGTCGATGGTCTCGAACAGTGCGGTCACCTGGCCGCGCAGTGCCAGCCGCCGCAGCAGGATCTTCTGATAATCGAGACCGGAGAGCGCGCGACCAGCCTCGAGCAGCGAGCCGAGGATTGGGCCATACTCATTCTTGCGGACAGGATAGGTCGCCTCGTGCGCGACCGCAGCTTCCACCGCACAATTAGGGGTCCAGTCGGCGATCGCCGGTTCTACGTCGGGAAATCTGACGTTGACGGTGTGGGCGCCAAGCGCACGAAAAGCATCGATGGCATCCGCCAACACGTGCTGTGTCGCAACGTCCACGTCCCCGCCGTTCCAGGCAGCGTCGACACCGATCCGCAGACCCCGCACGTCCCGTGCGGCCGCGGCAAGATAGTCAGGCACCGGATTGAGCAGCGACGTCGGGTCGTTCGGGTCGTGTCCGGCGATGACCCCAAGCAGTACGCCGGCATCGACCGCGCTGCGGCCGATCGGTCCGATATGGTCGAGCGTCGCGGCCAGCTCGAACGTGCCGTGGCGGCTGACGCGGCCCCAGCTCGGCTTCAGCCCGGTCAGGCCGTTGGCGGCGCAGGGCCAGCGGATCGAGCCACCGGTGTCGGAGCCAAGTGAGCCGAAGCAAAGTCCGGCGGCCGTCGCGACCGCCGAGCCGCTGGACGAGATACCCGGCCAGTAATCCGGATTCCATGGATTTCTCGGTGGCGTCACCAGCGGGTGGTGATCGGAATAGGCGCCCTCGGTGAGCTGCAACTTGCCGAGCACCACACCGCCTGCATCCCTGATCCTGCGCGTGACGGTCGCATCTTCACCAGGACGGAAATCGCGATGAAGCGTGGTGCCGGCCGCCGTCGGAATGCCCTTGGTCCAAAACAGATCCTTCAGCGCAATCGGCACGCCATGCAGGGGGCCCCGATACTGGCCATTTGCGATCTCAGCGTCCGCGGCCTTCGCCTCGGCGATAGCCGTTTCCGGCATCACGTGAACGTAGCTGCCGAGTTCATGGTCCAGGGCGTCGATACGGTCGAGTTGCGCGCGCGTCACCTCCAACGCGGAGATTTCGCGCGCCTCGAGGCGTGCAGCAAGCTCGATGAGTTCGAGATAGTGCGGGGCTTCGGCCATGGCGTTCTCCATTTTGTCATCGCAACCTCGCTCGATTTCGATGAGATGCAGACACCTGTATAATAAATATACCGGTGTCTGTTGCTGTCAACCGGTAAATATGTTTTACTGGTGTTCCAATTCTCCGGGTATTCCGATGTCGAAAGAGTCACGCAAGTTCCAGGTTCCTGACGCGTTGGCGAACATCTACGATTTCGCCAACACGCTCGATGTTCGCCACTTCTCGCATTTCGGGGTGGAGCACCCGCAGAGCGACGAACTTGCCGGGATGAAGCAGCTCGCGGACTGGATGCAGGAGCGCGGCCTCGGCGGCGGGCGCATCACGCCCGCAATGTTCGCGACCGCGCTGCGGCTGCGCGAAGCGCTACGCGCCTATCTGCAATGCGAGCCGGCCGAGCGGCGCCGGAACAAGGAGGTTCTCGGCGCGCTCGGTGACGCGCTCGCGGCGTTTCCGTTGCGGGTGGAGGCGCGGGTTGGCTGCGGCGCAGTATTATCGGCGATGCGCGACGATGCGCTCGCCGGCCTGTCGGCTATCGCCATTGAGTTGCACAACGCAACGCTTGTGGGAACGTTGGACCGGTTGAAGATGTGCGCCTCTGAGGAATGCCGGCGGGTGTTCTTCGATCGGTCGAAGCCATCGACGCGGCGGTGGTGCATGTCGACGCTGTGCGGCAATCGGATGAAGACGCGTGCCTATCGCGAGCGGCAGCGCGAGGCGAAATAGATTAGCCGCAATCAGACGCGGTAATGGCCGGACTTGCCGCCGAGCTTCTCGACCAGATGGATGCCTTCGATGCGCACGCCGCGTTCCACCGCCTTGATCATGTCGTAGATGGTGAGGCAGGCGACCGAGACGGCGGTGAGCGCTTCCATCTCGACGCCGGTCGGTCCCGTGACCTTCACGCTGGCGCGGACGAGGCAGCCCGGCAGCTTTGCGTCGGGCTCGATTTCGACCGTCACCTTCGACAGCGCGAGCGGATGGCAGAGCGGGATCAGCTCCGCGGTGCGCTTGGCGGCCATGATGCCGGCGATGCGGGCGGTGCCGAGCACGTCGCCCTTCTTGGCGTTGCCGGACACGATCAGGTCAAGCGTCGCCCTGGTCATGACGACGCGTCCTTCCGCGACCGCGAGCCGCTCGCTCGCGGGCTTGTCCGACACGTCAACCATCCGCGCCTCGCCGGAAGCGCCGATATGGGTGAGGGCAGGGCCGGTCTTGGTCGGTTTGGCCTTTGCGGGCTGACGCGCCATCAGTTCGTGCCTGTGGCGCGCGCGGTCTCGCGCGCCAGCAGTGTGCGCGTCGCAGCGGTAACGTCGGCTTGCCGCATCAGGCTCTCGCCGACCAGGAAGGTCGACATGCCGACGCGCTCGAGCCGGGCGAGATCGGCGGGCGTGAAGATGCCGCTCTCGCCGACCATCAGCCGGTCGCCGGGGATCAGCGGAGCCAATGTTTCGCTGGTCGCAAGCGTGGTTTCGAAGGTGCGCAAATTGCGATTGTTGACGCCGATCATCGGCGAGCGCAGCTTCAGCGCGCGGTCAAGCTCGGCGCGGTCGTGGATCTCGATCAGTACGTCCATGCCATAGGCGATCGCGGCGTCCTCGAGCTCTTTGGCCGTGGCATCATCGAGCGCCGCCATGATGATCAGGATGCAGTCGGCGCCGTGCGCGCGGGCCTCCGCCACCTGATAAGTGTCGAACATGAAATCCTTGCGCAGCACCGGCAGTGACGTTGCCGCGCGGGCCGCCACCATGAAGTCGAGATGGCCCTGGAACGAGGGCGTGTCCGTCAGCACCGACAGGCAGGCAGCGCCCCCGGCCTCATAGGCCCTGGCCAGCAGCGGCGGATCGAAATCGGCGCGGATCAGGCCCTTTGAGGGCGAGGCCTTCTTGACCTCCGCGATCAGCGCATAGTCGCCATCGGCGTGCTTGGCCTTGATCGCGCGCAGGAAGCCGCGCGGTGCTGGTTGCGCCCTGGCCTTCGCCTCCACCGCCGACGGCGGCTGCGCGCGCTTGGCCGCAGCGATTTCCTCGCGCTTGTAGGCTTCGATCTTGGTCAAGATGTCCGACATGTCAGGCTCAGTCGTTAGAGACCGCGATCAGATGTTTCAGCCGCGCGCGCGCCGCTCCGCTGTCGAGTGATTTTGCGCCGATCACGACACCTTCCTTGAGATCCCTGGCACGCCCGGCCACGACCAATGCGGCAGCGGCGTTGATCAGCGCGACGTCACGGTAGGGGCTCGGCTTGCCGTCGAGCACGCCCTGCAAGGCGATAGCGTTGGCGTCGGCGTCGCCGCCTTTGAGTGCACCGGCCTCGCAGCGCGGCAGGCCCGCGTCCTCCGGTGTCACCTCGAAATTCCGGATCTCGCCATTGTGGAGCGCGGAGACGAAGGTCGGGCCGGTGAGGGTGATCTCGTCGAGGCCATCGGAACCGTGTACGACCCAGGCGGATTCGGAGCCGAGGTTCTTGAGCACTTGCGCCAGCGGCTGCACCCATTGCCGGGAGAACACGCCGACCATCTGCCGCTTCACGCCGGCTGGGTTGGTCAGCGGCCCGAGCAGATTGAAAATCGTGCGCGTGGCAAGCTCCACCCGGGTCGGGCCGACGTTCTTCATGGCGGGATGATGGGCGGGGGCGAACATGAAGCCGATGCCGCATTCGCGCACGCAGCGACCGACCTGCTCGGGCCTCAGATCGATCTTCACCCCGAGCGAGGCCAGCACGTCGGCGGTGCCCGAGCGCGACGACAGCGCGCGGTTGCCGTGCTTGGCGACCGGCAGGCCTGTGCCCGAGACGATGAAGGAGGCACAGGTCGAGACGTTGACCGAGCCGGAGCCGTCGCCGCCGGTGCCGACGATGTCGACGGCCTCGGGCGGTGCCGCCACGGTCAGCATCTTGGAGCGCATTGCCATGACCGCGCCGGTGATCTCGTCGACGGTCTCGCCGCGCACCCGCAGCGCCATCAAGAGGCCGCCCATCTGCGAAGGCGTGGCTTCGCCGGACATCAGGGCGTCGAAGGCGGACGCCGCTTCGTCACGCGACAGGCTGGCGCCGGTCGCCACTTTTCCAATGATCGATTTCAGGTCGTCCATCGCGTGCTTTCAACTCACTGGTTCGCGCCGGTCACCTGCGCGAAGGCGGCCTGATTAATGGTGGTCCCGATGTCGGTTTCAAGCTTGTTGACGTAGGAAGCGACCTGCTCCTCGGTCTGCGCGCGGTCGAGAGTGTCCTTCAGCTTCTTGATCGCCTCGGACCCGGCATCGACCGTGGGATCGATGATCTCAGTGACGCGGAACACGATCACCTCGGTGCCGCCGGTCACTGCCGTCTGCCCGACGCCGTCCTTGCCGACGCGGAAGGCGGCCGACACGACGGTTGCGGGCACGCTGGCGGGCGAGTCGTCGCGCTTGAAGCCGCTGGCGGTCTCGACCTTGGCGCCGATCGCGGCTGCTTCGTCGGCGAGCTTGCCGCCTGATTCGAGCTTCTGCACGATCTCGGTCGCCTTGGCCTTCAGCTTGGTCGCGATCTGGTCCTGGCGCCAGCGCGCCTCGACCTGGTCGCGAACCTCGTCGAGATTGCGGTCGCGCGACGGCGTGATGGCAAGCACGTCGTACCAGACATAGCCGCCCTTGAACGAGATCGAGTCGTTGTCGACGCCGACATCGGTGTTGAAGGCCTGCGACACCACGTCGAGGCCCTGCGGAATGCCGGAGACCGGCTGGCCGCTCGGGGCGCGGCCGGAACGGTCGACGGCGTCGATCGTCACGGCAGTGAGGCCTAGCTTCTGCGCCGCGTCGATCACGCTGGCACCGCCGCCGCGCTCGTCTTCCATCTTGTCGCGAAGATCGGCGACCTTGACGCGCGCGCGCTCGGTGGCGATCTCGCGCTTGATGTCGGCGGCAACGCTCGCGTAATTCGCCTCCACGCCCGGCTCGATCTTTTCGACCTTGACGATCGACGTGCCGAGACGGCCCTGGATGGGCTGGCTGATTTCACCGGCGGGAAGCGCGAAGACAGCGTCTCCAACTGCGGGATCGAGCGAGGATTTGGTCACGAGCCCGAGATCGACGTCGGACGCGCTCAGTCCGCGCTCCTTGCCGAGGTCCTCGAACGACGTCCCGCTGGTGAGCCGCTCGCGTGCGGCCTGCGCCTCGGCGGCGTTGGGAAATACGATCTGCTGGATCTGGCGCTTCTCCGGCGTGCCGAGCCGATCCTTGCGCTGCTCGAACGCTTTCTTGGCGTCCTCGTCCGACACCTCGCTCCACTTGCCGATCTCCTCCGGCGAGACCACGACGAACGCGATCTTGCGATATTCGGGCGCGCGGAACTGGACCTTGTGATCCTCGAAATAAGCGGCGAGCGCCTCGGGCGATGGCGCGTCGATGGTGCCTGCCTGGGCTGCGTCGAGCCTGACGAATTCAATGGCGCGCTGCTCGTTCTGGAAGCGCGTCAGCACGTCGAGCATCGCCTTCGGCGGCTCGATACCGGCACCGATTGTGCCGGTGATCTGCCGACGCAGCGAGACCTTGCGCTGCTCGGAGACGTAGCGCTGCTCGGTGTAGCCGAAATTGCGGATCACGGACTGGAAGCGGTTCGGATCGAAGTTGCCGCCGACGCCCTTGAAGTTCGGGTCGTTCATGATGAGCTGGCGGATCTGGTCGTCCGACTGGCCGAGCCCGAGCCGGCGCGCCTCTTCGTCGAGGGCGGCTTCCGCGATCGTCTGCTGGAGCACCTGACGGTCGAGGCCGAAGGCGCGCGCCTGTTCAGGCGACAGCGGCCGGCCGAACTGGCGGCTGATCTGCTGGAGGCGATCGGTGTAAATCTGGCGGAACTCGTTCAACGAAATCTCGGTGCCGCCGACCTTGGCCACGGTGGATTGCCCAAAGCCCTTGAAGATGTCGGCAATGCCCCAAACGCCGAAACTGATGATCAGCACGCCCATCACAACGGCCATAATGGTCTTGCCGAGCCAGTTTGATGAGGCCTTGCGCATTCCTCGAAGCATTTGGTCCAACTTGTTTGGCAGGAGGGGAACGGGAGCGCGTCTTAATGCAGATTCCGCAAAAGCGCGTCACCAAATTGATCAATCATCATAAAGTGGTGGCTTTCCCCCCGCAACCTCGGGTCTAGCAGGCTTTCGATCCCTGCGGTTAAAAGCCCCTGGACTCTGGAACTGCCACGGGACCTCTGCTAGCGCATGAACAAACCGAATTTTGCTGGAATTTGACATGACCGATGCCATCCGCCCCCTGATCGCCGGCAACTGGAAAATGAACGGCCTGAAGGCCTCGACTGCCGAATTCGACGCCATGCTCAATGGCGCGGCAGAGGCGGCCGGCAAAGCCGACCTGCTGGTTTGCCCGCCGGCGACCCTGATCGCTGCCTTTGCCGAGAAGGCACGCGGCAAGAAGGTCGCGGTGGGGGCCCAGGATTGCCACCCCAAGGCCTCCGGCGCCCATACCGGCGATATCGCCGCCGAAATGCTGGCGGATTCGGGTGCGACCGCGATCATCGTCGGCCATTCCGAGCGCCGCGCCGACCATGGCGAGGGCGATGCCTTGATCCGGCAGAAGGCTGAGGCCGCCTGGCGCGCCGGGGTGACTGCCATCGTCTGCATCGGCGAGACGCAGGGCCAGCGCGATGCGGGCCAGACCCTCGATATCCTGCGCGGTCAGCTCAACGGCTCGCTGCCGGATGGCTCGACTGCCGCCAATCTGGTCGTGGCCTATGAGCCGGTCTGGGCGATCGGCACTGGCCTGACCCCGACCTCGGGGGATGTCGAGCAGATTCATGGCTTTATCCGGGAATTCCTGACCTCCCGGTTCAAGGCCGACGGCGCCGGGATGCGCATCCTCTATGGCGGCTCGGTCAAGCCGTCGAACGCGGCGGAGCTGATGGCCGTGAAGAACGTCAATGGCGCACTGGTCGGCGGAGCCAGCCTGAAGGCGGCCGATTTCCTTGCGATTGCGCAGGGCTGTCCCTAGCTAACTCCAAACCTTAGGACCCGGCCGATCGGGGGTGGCAATGACCCGTCCGATCGTGTAACACCGCGCAACTTCAGGAAAACCCCGCGAAGCACGATTGGCCGCCGTCTCGGCGCTGTCGGCTTGTGACGGAAGGACACTATGCAGACTGTTGTCATCGTCATTCACCTCATGATCGTCACCGTCATGATCGGCGCCGTCCTGCTCCAGAAGTCCGAAGGCGGCGGCCTGGGCATGGGAGGTGGCGCAGGCTTCATGTCGAGCCGCGGCACCGCGAACCTTTTGACGCGGACCACCGCAATTTTGGCCGTTGGCTTCTTCCTCACCAGCCTGTTCCTGTCCTGGTATGCCGGCTACGACCGCAAGCCGTCGTCGATCATCGGCGCGCCGGCGTCGCAGACCCAGCCGGCCGGTGGCGGACCGATCGCTCCGCCGACCTCCGGCGGCATCCTGGATTCGCTGAAGAAGGCCGACGAGCAGCAGCAGGCTCCGGCACCGAGCGGCCCGCAAGTACCGCGTTCGCAATAAAGCAGGGGGGCCATGCAGGGCGGCTTCTACCGTCCTGGATCAACAATCCCCATCAAGGCTCTGTCACCACTCTTAGTTCTGGCTCACCCACAGCCCCGCAAAATGTTTGGGGCGGAATACGAATCGCTTTGGCGAATCGAATTCGAGGGATTAGAGGTTAAGCCCCATGGCGCGGTACATATTCATCACCGGCGGCGTGGTTTCTTCGCTCGGCAAGGGTCTGGCTTCAGCGGCACTCGGTGCCCTGTTGCAAGCCCGGGGCTACAAGGTCCGCCTCCGCAAGCTCGATCCCTATCTCAACCTCGATCCCGGAACGATGTCGCCGTATCAGCACGGCGAAGTGTTCGTGACCGATGACGGCGCCGAGACCGACCTCGATCTCGGTCATTATGAGCGCTTCACCGGGCGGCCTGCGACCAAGGCCGACAACATCACGACCGGGCGCATCTACCAGGACATCATCTCCAAGGAGCGGCGCGGCGATTATCTCGGCGCCACCATCCAGGTGGTTCCGCATGTCACCAACGCCATCAAGGATTTCGTCCTCGACGGCAACGACGATTACGACTTCGTGCTGGTGGAGATCGGCGGCACCGTCGGCGACATCGAGGGCCTGCCGTTCTTCGAGGCGATCCGCCAGCTCAAGAACGAGCTGCCGCGCGATCACGCCATCTACATTCATCTGACGCTGCTGCCTTACATCCCGAGCGCCGGTGAGCTGAAGACAAAGCCAACGCAGCACTCCGTCAAGGAGCTGCGCTCGATCGGCATCCAACCGGACATCCTGCTCTGCCGTACCGATCGCGAGATCCCGAAGGAGGAACGGCGCAAGCTCGGGCTGTTCTGTAACGTGCGCGAGAGCGCCGTCATCGAGGCGCGCGACGCCGACAGCATCTACGCTGTCCCTCAGGCTTATCATGCCGCAGGCCTCGACGACGAAGTGCTTGCCGCCTTCGGCATCGGTTCGCGGATTCCGCCGGAGCTGCGGAGCTGGCAGCAGATCAACGAGCGCATTCGCAATCCCGAGGGCAACGTCACCATCGCCATCGTCGGTAAGTATACCGGCATGAAGGATGCCTATAAGTCGCTGATCGAGGCGCTCTCGCATGGCGGCATCGCCAACAAGGTGAAGGTCAATCTCGACTGGATCGAAAGCGAGATTTTCGAGAAGGAAGATCCCGCGCCGTTCCTCGAGCACGTCAACGGCATTCTGGTGCCCGGCGGCTTCGGCCAGCGCGGTGCCGAAGGCAAGATCCGAGCGGCCCAGTTCGCGCGCGAGCGCGACGTGCCGTATTTCGGCATCTGCTTCGGCATGCAGATGGCGGTGATCGAGGCCGCTCGGAATCTCGTCGGGATCGAGGAGGCCAACTCCACCGAGTTCGGCCCGACCAAGGAGCCCCTGGTCGGCCTGATGACGGAATGGCTGCGCGGCAACGAACTCGAGAAGCGGACCAACGCCGGCGATCTCGGCGGCACGATGCGCTTGGGTGCCTATCCCGCGGCGCTCAATCGCGGCAGCCGCGTCTCGGAGGTCTATGGCGGCGCGACCGAGATTTCCGAGCGCCACCGCCATCGCTACGAGGTCAACACCGCCTACAAGGATCGCCTCGAGCAGCACGGGCTGAAATTCTCCGGCCTGTCGCCCGACGGCGTGCTGCCGGAGATCGTCGAGTACGAGGATCACCCCTGGTTCATCGGCGTCCAGTTCCATCCCGAACTGAAGTCGCGCCCCTTCGAGCCGCATCCGCTGTTTGCGTCGTTCATTCGGGCGGCGATGGTGCAGAGCCGCCTGGTGTAATCGGCTCAGGGCGTGGCGGTGCAGTCACGCGCAAGAAGCATCGGCTCCGGCGCAGCCGGCATTGACGTATCAGGCGCAAGCGATCCCGTGACGAGCTTCATCTGCGGCCGGCGCGTCAGCTTGTAGACGGCGGCCGGCGGCACGTTCAACAGGGCACGATCCACCAGCTTTGCGCGCAAGCCCAGCCGATCGAGCACGGGCCGCGGGATCGGGCAACTCATGCCGTAGGTGAACTGGTAGAACGCGCCGCCGGGGCGGACGTGACTGAACGCGCCGCCGACGATCGAGACCACCTTGCGCGTCGACATGTTGAGCAGCGGCAGGCCGCTCACGACCGCGCCGACGGGTGCGCCGTCATAGAGGCGTTCCGCTGCCAGCCGCCCCGCATCCATCCACAAGACGCGCGCGTTGGGAAAACGCATCTGGAGCAGCTTCATGAAGTCGGAGCCGTATTCGACCAGCGTGAGGTCCTGCTGGCGCACGCCGCGTTTGAGCAGCTTGTAGGTGAACGCGCCCGTGCCGGGGCCGAGCTCGAGAACAGGGCCGGTCGATGCGGTGATCTCGCGGGTGATGAGATCGGCCAGCGCCGCGCCTGACGGCGCGATCGCGCCGACGCGACGCGGGGCTGACATCCATGACAGGAAGAACGAGAGGAAATCGTTGGGCATGCGCACTCCGGCATCTTGGTTGCGCCTCGCAGGTCAGAGGTGAGGCGGCCGAACAATCGCTTGCGTGCATTGCGACAGCATTGCGTGCGGCATGCCGATGGCGTCAATTCTCCCGGACTGGCGGCAGTGACATCCTGAAGCACGCGCCGCCGCTCGCTCCGTCCGCGACCGAGATGTGGCCGCCATGCAGCTGCACGATCTCGCGCACCATGTTGAGGCCGAGGCCGGCACCGCGATCGAGCGGTGTCAGCCGATAGAATGGCTCGAATATCTGTTCGCGCTGATCGGCGGGAATGCCGGCGCCTTCGTCCGTAACCTCGATAGTTGCGGGCTGGCCGACACGAATGCCGATGGTGCCGCTGCGAGGGCCGTGCTGGATCGCATTCTGCACGAGGTTGGTCAGCGCGCGCTCCAGCGCCGCCGCATCGCCGATCGTTTCGACCGGCGTGGAGGGGGCATCGAGCGCCAGCTCGTAGCCGGCGGCAATGGCCAGCGGCGCGAGATCTGCGGCCGCACTTTGCGCGATTGCGACGAGGTCGACGCGCGTGAAGGGATGACCGCAGCGGTCGAGGCGCTGAATGTCGAGCAGTTGCTCGGCAAGCGTAGCCAGCCGCGCGGAATCCTCCAGCAACCGGGTCTTCTCCGGCCCCGCCGGAAGCGACTCCAGCCGCGTGTTCAGGATTGCAATTGGCGTGCGCAACTCGTGTGCGGCATCGGCGACGAAGCGCTTGTGGCGGGCATAGCCCTGGTCTAGCCGCGCCAGCGCGTCGTTGACCGCGGTCACGAGCGGCATGACCTCCAGCGGAATCCGGTCCAGCGACAGCCGCGCGCCGCGTTGATGGATGTCGATGCGCCGCGCCTGGTCCGCCGTCGCATCGATCCCCCTAAAGGCGCGCCGCACGATCATCGGTGTGGCAATGAAGGTCGCCGTACCCATGAGGAGCAGTCCGGGCAGGGCGATGCCGAGCAATGCAAGCGACGTCATGAACAACGCCTTCGCGCCGGTGAGCCTGCCTTGCGTCGCCGTGATGATTTGCACATTGCCGGCGTCGGTATCGACCCGCTTCAGCCGCGCCGGGGGCTTGCGCGGATCGTCCTCGAGCAGCTGCCAGCCGAGCCGCGCCTGGCTGATCTGGTCGAGGCCGCTGCCGATCGCGGCGAACTCGGCCGGCACGGCGCCTTCGCTGAGCGAATGCCCCTGCCTGTCGCGGACCAGGAACCAGAGATCGGGGGTCTCGCTGCGCAATTGTTTCAGCTCGGTCGTCGATCGCAGGGCCAGGTTGCCTTGCGCATCGCGCGCGAGCGCGCGCTGGACGATGTCGATCACGCGATCTTCGTCGCGCCCGGCGATCACGAACCCGGACGCGCTCAATGCCCCGACGACGACGGCAACGAGCGCCGTGAGCAGCACCGCCTGGAGCGACAGCAGGCGCCAGCTCAGTCGCGAGCGCAGGCAATAGGGATCGTGGTGCTTGCTCATGGCAGCTTCTTCAAGAGATAGCCGACGCCGCGGATGCCGTGGATCTCCACGCGCGCATCGGCTTCCGAGAGTTTGCGGCGCAGGCGCGACACGTGCGTATCGAGCGCGTTCGACTGGATCTCGTCGTCGAAACTGTAGACGGCTTCTTCCAGCGCGGAGCGCAGCACGGTCCGGCCCATGCGGCGGACCAGGGCTTCCAGCACGAGGAGCTCGCGCCGTGGCAGCTCGAGCGGAGCCCCGTCGATGCTTGCCTCGCGATGGCCGAAATCGAAAGCGAGGCGGCCGGCGTGCATGATGTCGGGCTGCATCCCGGCGGGCCGGCGCAGCACGGCGCGCAGCCGCGCCAATAATTCCTCCACCGCGAACGGCTTTGACAGATAATCATCCGCCCCGCAGTCCAGTCCGGCGACCCGATCGGCGAGTTCGCCGCGCGCCGTCAACACGATGATCGGCACGCCGTCGGCGCGCGCCCGCAGTTTCGGGATCAGGGTGAGACCGTCGCCATCGGGAAGCTGGCGATCGAGCAGGACGGCGGCGTGGACGTCGGCAGAAATGGCCTCTTCCGCCTCGGCGAGCGTTGGGGCGTGGTCGACCACCATATCGTAGCGCTTCAGCGCCGACGCCAGCGCGTCGGCCATTTCGGCCTCGTCCTCGACGAGCAAAATCCGCATGATCCGCACCTCAACCTCAATCACGCCAATCTAGCGGCCGTATCATTGCGGCAGCATTGCGGGAACCGCCTCACGAGGAAGTGGCTTTGAGCGGGCCCTAGCCATGCGCGGAACGCCACCGGGGGCGGCCGAGCGGGCCTCAAGACACCGTCAGGGCCAGCCGTTATAACCGCCGGACCTGATCAGGGAGGAACAAGAATGATCTACGAAATGCGCATCTATCGCTGCGTGCCCGGCCGCCTGCCGGCACTGCTCAAGCGGTTCGAGACCGTCACGCTGAAGGTGTGGGAAAAGCACGGCATCAAGCAGGCCGGGTTTTTCACGACTCTGATCGGTGAATCCAACCAGGAGCTGACCTATTTCCTGGCCTGGGAGTCGCTCGCCGAGCGCGAGAAGAAGTGGGCCGCCTTCATGACCGATCCGGACTGGATGAAAGGGCGCGCCGAGAGCGAGGCGGACGGCCAGATTGTCGGCAACATCGTCAGCCAGATCCTGGCGCCGACCGCCTTCTCGGCGGTGAAGTAGAGGCCGCCGGCGCGAGGCCATAGCTGAGGGCCTGGGTGCAACCCTGATATTCTGGGAGGCGAGGCCGAATGGGGTTGATCCGCCCTTCATCGCGGCTATGGTCGCGCCGAAACGAGGGATTTGCCTTGAGCTCTTCGACGTCAGCGGCGCCGGTCGTTACCATTGGCAAGGTCAAATTCGGCAATGATCTGCCGATCTCGATCATTGCGGGGCCGTGTCAGCTCGAAAGCCGCCAGCATGCGCTGGAAGTGGCCTCCGCGCTGAAGGAGATCGCCGCGCGGCTGCAGATCGGCCTCGTCTACAAGACCTCGTTCGACAAGGCCAATCGCACCAGCGCGTCGGCTGCGCGTGGCCTCGGGCTTGCCCAGTCGCTGCCGATCTTCGCCGAAATCCGATCGTCGCTCGGCCTGCCGGTCCTGACCGACGTGCATGACGCCGCGCAGTGCGCCGAGGTGGCGCAGGCGGTGGACATCCTGCAGATTCCCGCCTTTCTGTGTCGCCAGACCGATCTGCTGCTCGCGGCCGCCGCGACCGGCAAGGTCGTCAACGTCAAGAAGGGGCAGTTTCTCGCACCCTGGGATATGGCCAACGTCGTGTCCAAGATCACGAGCGCGAACAATCCCAACGTGCTCGTGACCGAACGCGGTGCGTCCTTCGGCTACAACACGCTGGTCTCGGACATGCGCGCGTTGCCGATCCTGGCGCGTACCACCGGCGCACCCGTGATCTTCGACGCCACCCATTCGGTGCAACAGCCGGGCGGGAAGGGGACGTCTTCCGGAGGCGAGCGCGAATTCGTGCCGGTGCTCGCACGCGCAGCCGTCGCTGTCGGTGTTGCCGGTGTCTTCATCGAGACCCATCCCGACCCTGACAGCGCGCCGTCGGACGGACCCAACATGGTGCCGCTGCGCGAGTTCGAGGCGCTGATTCGAAGGCTGCTGGCGTTCGACGCGCTCGCCAAAGATTTTACCAAAGCCGACCCGCGCTGATGCAGCAAGGCGAGGCGCGGGCGCACGATCACGGCCTGCCGGCCGCGCTCTACGTCGTCTCCGGTGCAAGCTTTGCCGCAGCGCTCTCCGCGCGCGCGCTCGATCCGGTGCTGCCGCACGTCGCCGAGGACTTTGGCGTCAGCATCGCGACCGCTGCCGGCTTTGCCGCGGTGTTCGCCTTCACCTTCTCGATCATCCAACCGATCGTCGGCGCCGCCGCCGATCTGTTCGGCAAGACGCGGCTGATGATCGGCTGCCTCGCGCTGCTCGGCCTTGCCAACATCCTGGGGGCGCTCTCGAGCTCGTTCTCGGTTCTGTTCGCGACCCGTATCCTCGCCGGCATCGGCTCCGGCGGCGTCTTTCCGGTGGCGCTCAGCCTGACCAGCGATCTCGTCGGTCCGGAGAAACGCCAGGTCGCGATCAGCCGCACGCTCGCCGGCGCGATGACGGGCAATCTGCTCGGCGCCTCCGCTTCCGGCTTGATCGGCGATTTCCTCGGCTGGCGCGGCGTGCTGGCGGTGCTCGGGGTGCTCGTGATTGTTGCGTCGGTCGCGGTCGCCGCCGGTTTTCGTGGCGCCAAGGTCAAGCATCCGCCGAAGACGAGCCTGTCGGCGCTGAAGGCGGGCTATCGCACCATCTTCACCAACCCGAACGCCTATGTCTGTTATTCGGCGGTGTTCATCGAAGGCTGCTGCGTGCTCGGCCTGTTTCCCTACATCGCCTCGTTCCTGTTCGAGCTCGGTCAGACCTCGCTCTCGATCGCGGGCATCGTCATCGCGGGATTTGCGGTCGGCGGCTTGTTCTACACACTGACTGTGTCGCGCCTGCTGCCATGGCTGGGCATGAAGGGCATGATGATCGCGGGCATGACGCTGGTCGCTTCGCAGCTCGTTGTCGTCGCCTTCGGCCCGCGCTGGGAAGTGCAGGCGCTCAATCTTGTCGTGATGGGCTGGGGCTTCTACATCGCCCATGGTTGCCTTCAGATGTTTGCCAGCGAGCTCTCGGTCGAAGCACGCGCCACCGCGCTGTCGCTGCATTCGTTCTTCTTCTTCATGGGGCAGACGGTCGGGCCGCTCGCCTATGGCCTTGGCCTGCAGCATGGCGGCAAGATGCCGACCCTGTTCGCGAGCGCCGCGATCATGGTGGCGCTCGGTTTCGTGTGCGCGCGGCTGTTGAAGCAGCGGGCGCCATCCGACGCGCGGACCTGACGGAAGTATCGAACTACCGGCCAGATCAACGGTCGCGCTTCTGTTCGCTGGCACAATGCGCAACTCGCGTCACCGTGCCACGGGAGCCCGTGCATGCATGGCACATGAATTGCTTTGATTTTGGGCAAAGCGAGGTGTGAGATCGTGGACGCCCAGACCAGCCGTTCGCCCAGCGCGACCAGCGTGATCCGATCGACCGGGTATCCCACCAAGCCCCCGCTCCGGCGCTTCCTGACCGCTTGCTACGAAGAATTCCGAGCCGACAATTCTGGCGAGCTTGCCGACTACATCCCCGAGCTGAAGCGCGCCAACCCCGACCATTTTGGCATCGCGCTTGTCACCATCGACGGCCATGTCTACGAGGTCGGCGACAGCGCGGTGCCGTTCACGATCCAGTCGGTCTCAAAAGCCTTCGTGTTCGCACTGGCGCTGGAGATGGTCGGCGAGGAACGCGTCTCGGCGACCATTGGGGTCGAGCCGAGCGGCGAGGCCTTCAATTCGATCCGGCTCACCAACGACAATCGCCCCTTCAATCCCATGGTCAATGCCGGTGCGATTGCCTGCTCGGGCCTGATCTACGAGGTGGACGGGAAGGGCGCCTTCGAGCGCGTCCGCTCGAAGCTCAGCCAGTTTGCCGGCCGCGAGCTCGGAGTCGACGAGGCCGTGCACGCCTCGGAGACGGCGACCGGCAACCGCAACCGGGCCATTGCCTGGCTGTTGCGGAATTACGCGGTGCTGCCTGATGACGTCGACGCCGTGCTCGACGTCTATTTCCGCCAATGCGCGATCCTGGTCACCGCGCGCGATCTGGCGGTGATGGCGGCAACGCTCGCCAATCGCGGCATCAATCCGGTGACGGGCGCGCAGGTGATCACGCCACACATCGTCGCCCGCACGCTCTCGGTGATGACGAGCTCGGGCATGTACGACTATGCCGGCGAGTGGACCTACCGCGTCGGCATCCCCGCCAAGAGCGGTGTCGGCGGCGGTATCGTCGCGGCGCTGCCCTCGCAACTCGGGCTCGGCACCTTCTCGCCGCTGCTGGACAACCACTTCAACAGCGCGCGCGGCCTGAAAGTGTGCGAGGCGCTGTCAGCGCGGTTCGACCTGCACATGCTCAACCGTAATGCCGATGTCCGCACCAGCATCATGGCGGACTACGACGTCTACGGAATTTCCTCGCGCCGAAGCCGCCCGCCGCGCGAGCAGCAGATTCTCGACGAGCGCCACAGCGACATCCGCGTGCTCGAACTGGTCGGCGCGATGAATTTCGGCACCATCGACTATGTCACGCGAAGGCTCACCAGCGAGCCGCCGAATGCGCCGCTCCTGATCATCGATTTCCGGCGCGTGCCCGATGTCACCGCAGCGGGCGCAGAACTTCTGGGCGAGACGCTGGCGGCGCTCGGCAATGCCGGCGTCATCACGATCCTGTCAGGCTTCGAAGAGACCTCGGCAGTGTGGACGGCGATCTCGGCACGTACGTCCGAGCCGCGCCGGTTACGGCGTTTTGCACTCCTGGACGATGCGATCGAATGGGCCGAGGATCAGGTGATCTACCGCTTCGGCGGCTTCACCGATGTGAAGGAGAGCGCGCATCTCGGCGAGCAGGCACTGCTGGCCGAGCTCGATGCCGACGAGATCGCCGCCATCGTCAAGCTGTCGACCACGCGGCACTACACGTCCGGCCAGCGTATCATCGCCGCCGGCGAGCCCGCCAATTCGCTGTTCTTCCTTCAGAGCGGCATGGTCAGCGTGAAGCTGCGCAGCGGCGTGCGGCTCGCATCACTCGGCCCGGGCATGGCATTCGGGGAGATGGCGATCCTGGAGGGAAGCCGCAGCGCCGACGTCTTCGCCGACGCTCCGGTGACCTGCCTCGAACTGCCGCTCGATAGTTTTGCGGACTATCGCCGTCTGCATCCGGAGACGTCGCTGAAGATCATGCGCAATCTCGCTGCGATCTTGGCGCGGCGGCTCGTGCTGGCGAATGCGAAGGTGGATCTGCTGAGCGCGTACTAGATGCGAGAGGGTTTAGTTCGCTCCACCAGCCCCGATCGGCTCCATGCCGCTCGCGATGATGGCATCGCGGGCGGCCGGGGAAGCTAGGAACTTGATCAAGGCCCGGCCAGCCTCGGGCTCTTTAGAAACGCTTGCGATGCCGGCTGAGAAGATCGTGATCTGCTGCAATTCGTTCGGCAGCGGCCCGACGATATCGATCCCCTTCACGGGCTTCAGCTCGCTGATCTGCTGAAAGCCGAGCTCGGCATCGCCGTGGGCGACGATCTCGCCGACCGGCGTTGCCGGAATCTTGCGCGCCTTGTCCTTCATGACATCGGCAATGCCGAGCTTTTCAAACATTTCGGTCGAAACATAGACGCCGCTGGCGCTGTCGGAATAGGCGATCGTCTTCGCCGCGAGCAACGCGCGCTTGACCGCTTCCACCGAGCTGATGTCCGGCTTCGGCGCGCCAGATTTCACGGCGATGCCGATCGGCGATCTCGTCAGGTCGACCTGGCTGCCGGCAACGACCTTGCCCTTGCTGGCGAGATCGGTGAGGGCGTAGCCCACCATGATCAGGACATCGGCCGCCTCTCCGCGCTCCAGCCGGACCGGGATGGCATTGGTCGTGGTCCCCATCGAGGGCCCATACTCCGTCAGCACCTTGTTGCCGGTGGCCTTCTCGAACTCCGGCACAAGCACCTTGTAGGCGGCCGTCAGGCCGCCCGAGATCATCACCCGGACTTCGACAGCCTCGGCCGCGCCGGTCAGCCACAGGATGCCCAGAAGGCCCAATCCAAGGTTTCGGAATGTTGCTGAGGTCGATTTCATTGTTGTTCCTCTCCCACTAACCCCTTCCGCGATAGGGCGCGACGCCCTGTTCCGGCACCCACAATCCCTTGGGCGCGCGGCCGGTCTGCCAGAACACGTCGATCGGGATGCCGCCGCGCGGATACCAATAGCCGCCGATGCGCAAGAACTTCGGCTTGATCTCGCTTGCGATGCGCTTGCCGATCATCACCGTGCAATCCTCGTGGAAGGCGCCGTGATTGCGGAAGCTCGCGATGTAGAGCTTGAGCGATTTCGACTCCAGCAACCATTGGCCGGGGGCGTAGTCGATCATCAGATGTGCGAAATCCGGCTGTCCGGTGACCGGGCAGAGCGAGGTGAACTCGGGCACGGTGAAACGGACCAGATAATCGGTGCCTCCTTGCGGATTGGGCACGCGGTCGAGTTTTGCCTTCTCGGGCGCATCCGGCCATTCCACGGCGCGGCCAAGCTGCAAAGCAGGGGAGTTGTTCGATTTGCTGGGTTTTTTCGACATCAGGCCGCCTCCGTGGCGCCCTCTTAGCCAATCATCGTGCGGCCGTCACCCGGCCTTTTCCGTTTCGATGCATTGCGGTAGAAGCACCCCAACTGACTGCTTAGTCCCCGAAAAGAGGCCCTCATGACCGCCATCATCGACATCATCGGACGCGAAATCCTGGATAGCCGTGGCAATCCCACCGTCGAGGTCGACGTCGTGCTGGAAGATGGTGCGCTCGGCCGTGCCGCCGTGCCGTCAGGCGCCTCGACCGGTGCCCATGAGGCGGTGGAACTGCGCGACGGCGACAAGGCCCGCTATCTCGGCAAGGGCGTCACCAAGGCGGTCGGCGCCGTCAACGGCGAGATCTTCGAGGCGCTGAGCGGCCTCGATGTCGAGCAGCAGGCCCAGCTCGACCAGATCATGATCGACCTCGACGGCACGCCGAACAAGAGCCGGCTGGGCGCCAACGCCATCCTCGGCGTGTCGCTCGCCTGCGCCAAGGCGGCCGCGAACTCGCTCGACATGCCGCTGTACCGTTACGTCGGCGGCACCTCCGCGCGTCTCTTGCCGGTGCCGATGATGAACATCATCAATGGCGGCATGCACGCCGACAACCCGATCGACTTCCAGGAGTTCATGATCCTTCCCGTGGGCGCGTCCTCCTTCGCCGAGGGCCTGCGCTACGGCGCGGAGGTCTTCCACACTCTGAAGTCCGAATTGAAGAAGGCCGGCCACAACACCAATGTCGGCGACGAGGGCGGCTTCGCCCCGAACCTGCCGTCCGCGGACGCCGCGCTCGAATTCGTCATGAACGCGATCGGCAAGGCCGGTTACAAGGCGGGCTCCGACATCGTCATCGGCCTCGACTGCGCCTCGACCGAGTTCTTCAAGGACGGCAAGTACGTCTACGAAGGCGAGGGCAAGACCCGCTCGATCTCCGAGCAGGCCAAGTACCTTGCCGACCTGGTCTCGCGCTATCCGATCGTGACCATCGAGGACGGCATGTCGGAAGACGACATGGACGGCTGGAAGGAGTTGACCGACCTCGTCGGCAAGAAGTGCCAGCTCGTCGGCGACGATCTCTTCGTCACCAACGTCAAGCGGCTCGCTGAAGGCATCAAGGCCGGACGGGCCAACTCGATCCTGATCAAGGTCAACCAGATCGGCACGCTGACCGAGACTCTCGCCGCCGTCGAGATGGCGCACAAGGCCGGCTACACCTCGGTGATGTCGCACCGCTCCGGCGAGACCGAGGATTCCACCATCGCCGACCTCGCGGTCGCCACCAATTGCGGACAGATCAAGACCGGCTCCCTTGCGCGCTCCGATCGCACCGCCAAATACAACCAGCTCTTGCGCATCGAGCAGCAGCTCGGCAAGCAGGCGCTCTACGGCGGCAAGGCGGCACTGAAGGCGCTGGCATAAGCCAGCGCTCGGACAAGGACAGGGGAGGATCGACATGAGCGACGGCAAGAACGGCCTGCAACTGCGTTCGCTGATCAAGAAGAGCGGTGAGCTCGAAATCTCGCTGCTCGACGTGCCGACCCCCGAGCCCGCCGCGGACGAGGTCGTCGTCCGCGTCGAGGCGGCGCCGATCAATCCGTCCGACCTCGGGCTCCTGATCGGCGCAGCCGATATGAGCACGGCAAAGGCTTCCGGCGACAAGGGTGCTCCCGTCATCACCGCGAAGGTGCCGGAAGGCGCGATGCGGGCGATGGCAGGCCGGCTCGACGAATCCATGCCGGTCGGTAACGAAGGCGCGGGCGTCGTGATCAGGACCGGCTCGTCCGATGCCGCGAAGGCGCTGATGGGCAAGACCGTCGCCATGATCGGCGGCGCGATGTACACGCAGTATCGCACGCTGAAAGTGCGCGAGTGCCTGCCGCTGCCGGAGGGCACCACGCCGGCCGAAGGTGCCTCCTGCTTCGTCAATCCGCTGACCGCGCTCGGCATGACCGAGACCATGCGGCGCGAGGGTCACAAGGCGCTGGTGCACACTGCGGCCGCATCCAATCTCGGCCAGATGCTGAACAAGATCTGCATCAAGGACGGGATCCCGCTGGTCAACATCGTGCGCAGCAAGGAGCAGGCCGACATCCTGCACAAGATCGGCGCCAAATATGTCGTCGATTCCACCGCGCCGAGCTTCCTCGGCGATCTCACCAATGCGCTGGTGGAGACCGGCGCCACCATCGCCTTCGACGCCATCGGCGGCGGCAAGCTCGCCGGCGACATCCTCAACTGCATGGAAGTCGCGATCAACAAGACCGCGAAGGAATACAGCCGCTACGGCTCCAACGTGCACAAGCAGGTCTACGTCTATGGCGCGCTCGATGTCCGCCCGATCGAGCTGCCGCGCGGCTTCGGCATGGCCTGGGGCGTCGGCGGCTGGCTGCTGTTTCCGTTCCTGATGAAGATCGGGCAGGCGGACGGGGCCAGGCTGCGCCAGCGCGTCATCGACGAACTGAAGACCACGTTTGCCAGCCACTACACCAAGGTGGTGTCGCTTTCTGAGGCGCTCGATCCCGTCAACATCGCGGTCTACGCCAAACGCGCCACCGGCGAAAAATTCCTCATCAACCCAAATAAATAATCGGCACGTGCGACGGCACGTCACCCAAAGAAGGTCTTGCCTTCTGAGCGAAGCGGGAGATTATTCCGCCGCCATCGAAAGCGGACAAAACCGCAAGGCGCGCTCAGAAGGGGACTTCTCCATGACCGATCTCAATCGCCGCCATCTGCTCGCAGGCGCCGCCGTCCTCGGTGCGGCTGCGATGACCAAGCTTGGATTGACCACCGCCAATGCCGCGGTGCCGCAAGCCGGCACGCAGGCGCCGGGCCTCTACCGCTACAAGGTCGGCAGCTACGAGTGCACCTCGATCAATGACGGTGCGCGCACTTTCCCGATGCCGGACAAGTTCGTCGTCAACGCGTCGAAGGAGGAAGCGCTGGCCGCGGGCGAGGCGGCCTACATGCCGAAGGGCATGGTCACGGTGCCGTTCAACCCGCAGCTCATCAACACCGGCTCCAAGCTCGTGCTGATCGATACCGGCAACGGTGTCGCCAATCTCGAGCCCAGCAAGGGCGCGGTCGGCCGCACGCTGCAGAACCTCCAGGCCGCCGGCGTCGACCTCAAGAGCATCGATGTCGTGCTGCTCTCGCATCTGCATCCCGACCACACCAACGGCATTCGTCTCGCCGACGGCGCGCTTGCCTTCCCCAATGCGGAGATCATGGTGCCGGGCAAGGACTGGGAGTTCTGGACCAGCGAGGACAACGCCGCCAAGGCCGAGTCCAACGCGATGATGAAGAACTACTTCGCCAACGTGAAGAAGACCTTTGCCGGCCTCGAATCCAAGGTGACGAAGTACGCCTGGGGCAAGGAGGTCGCGCCGGGCATCACCTCGATCGCGACGCCCGGTCACACCCCGGGCCACACCTCGTTTGCGGTCGCCTCGGGCGATGCCAAGGTGCTGATCCAGTCCGACGTCACCAACATCCCGGAGTTCTTCCTGCGCAATCCGGACTGGCATGTGGTGTTCGATACCGATGCTGCGCTGGCGCAGGAGACGCGTCACAAGTTCTACGACATGGCGGCGGCCGAGAAGGCGACCGTGATCGGCTTCCACTTCACGTTTCCCTCGGTCGGCCATGTCGAGAAGGACGGCGCCAAATATCGCCTGATGCCGTCGGCGTGGAATCCGACGATCTGAACCGATTTGCGGATTGCACCAACGACTCAGGCCGCCACTTGGCGGCCTGATGGTTTGGGCAACCGTTCAGAAACCCAGCGTTTCCAAATCCGACCAGTCCATGCACTTGCATCCATCACTCGGGATCGCTTAAGTGCCGCCCCGGCACTCCCGCTGAAGATTTCGAGGACACTCCATGGCCTACAATATCGTCACGATCGCCGGCAGCCTGCGCAAGGACAGCTTTTCGCTGAAGATCGCCAATGCGCTCGCCAAGCTCGCGCCGGCCTCGCTCAAGCTCGAGGTCATCACGCCGGCCGGCATCTCGTTCTTCAATCAGGACCTCGAGGGCGCGCCGCCGGCCGACTGGCTGTCTTTCCGCGAAAAGATCCAGAAATCGGACGGCGTCATCTTCGTCACGCCGGAATACAATCGGGCGATCCCGGGCGTGCTGAAGAACGCCATCGACGTCGCCTCGCGGCCCTATGGCAAGAGCTCGTTCAACGGCAAGCCGGTCGGCATCATCGCGAACTCGCCGGGCCCGCTCGGCGGCGTCAGCGCCGCCAAGACGCTGCAGAACATCCTGCCGGGCATTTCCGGTCCGATCATGCAGCAGCCGGAGGCCTATCTGAACGGGGTGGGCGACGCGTTCGACGCTGAGGGCAACCTGACCAAGGAGTCCCTGAAGCCCGTGCTCCAGGCCTATATCGACGCGTTTGCGGTGCACGTCGCGAAGCATCACGGCTGAGGCCAAATCGCCCGCAGCCACAGCATAGGCCCTCATCCTGAGGAGAACGCGAAGCGTTCGTCTCGAAGGATGGCTCCGGGAAACTGCCGTGCCTTCATGGTTCTCGCGGCGATGCGAAGCATCGTCCGCGAGACGGCGCTTTGCGCCTCCTCGCCATGAGGGTCCGCTAGCGTCGCGCGCGGGGCCAGCGGCCGGAAATTAGCACGCCCTTAACCAACCTGTCCCATCTTCCCAAGATGGTCTCCCGCGCGCGCCTGAAATCGATCCTGACCGGTCTTGCCCTCTATGCGATGGCGGCTGCCATCGTCGGTTATTTCGGTGTCAACGCCTATACCGGCAAATACGGCCTCAACGCCCGCCAGGAGCTCGACCAGGAGATCG
The DNA here is from genome assembly GCF_055811695.1 of Bradyrhizobium sp. MI1.3. NCBI lineage: Bacteria > Pseudomonadati > Pseudomonadota > Alphaproteobacteria > Hyphomicrobiales > Nitrobacteraceae > Bradyrhizobium > Bradyrhizobium sp. MI1.3. The sequence continues at coordinate 138,695 of NZ_JBVVPQ010000013.1, forward strand.
TGGCGCTGACCAGCGAGCTGGCTCAGCTCAAGCGCGAGCGTGCCAGGAGCGAGCAGCGCGTTTCGCTGCTGCGCTCCGCGAAGATCGACCCCGACATGCTGGACGAGCGGGCGCGCTTCCAGCTCGACTACGTCAATCCGCGCGATCTCGTCCGGACGATCCCGGCGAACTAACCACTCTTCCTAAAGTTGAAGACTTCCAAGTTGAAGCCTGGAACCGGACTGCCGCCTTGACGGCAGCGCCGCAAAGGGCTCATGGCTGCCAGCGCCATGGCCAGGGTTGACGCAGATCAACCGGGCCGTGCCGGCACCGTTTAGATTGCCACCCGGAGGAAACAGTGATGAATGGGCAATCCCCCCGGCATCACGCGGCCCGTGTCGAGGCCGCCATTGCGTCAGGCCAGGCGGCACGCTCGTCGCTTGTGGCCTCGTGGCGCCGTTCGTCCAGATTGCATCGTCTCGATCCCGCCGGCCGCAGCTCACCGAACCGGCTGAGTGAAGCCGAGCTGCACCGCGCGCGCGAACGCGTCGCGCCGCTGCTCGCCGCTGCGCGAGGTGCAATGGACCGGCTCTACCAGGCGGTCGGCGCCAGCGGCTGCTGCGTGCTTCTCGCCGACGGCGAGGGCGTGCCGGTCGATCGCCGCGGCACCCCGGCGGACGATGCGACATTTCAGTCCTGGGGCCTCTGGACCGGCGCGCTTTGGAGCGAGGAGCATGAGGGCACCAACGGCATTGGTACCTGCCTCGTCGAGCAGCGCCCGCTGACGATCGACCGCGACCAGCATTTCTTCACCCGAAACACGCTTCTGAGCTGCACTGCCGTTCCGATCTACGACCATGAGGCTGCGTTCGCGGGCGTGCTCGACGTCTCCTCCTGCCGCGCCGACCGCACTGACTTGTTTTCCAATCTGATCGCGCTCGCGGCCGGCGAGGCGGCCAAGCGTATCGAGGCCGATCTGTTTCGCAGGGCCTTCGCCCACGCCCGCATCGTGCTGACGCAAGCTGCGGACGGCCAGTGCGGCGGCCTCGTTGCGGTCGATGCGGACGATCTCGTGATCGGCGCGACCAGGACTGCCCGGGCGGGACTGGGGCTCGCGCCGGGTCGGGCGTTGCGACCAGTGCCTGCGGCCGATCTCCTTGGCGGCGACACCGCGCGCGACCATCTTGCCGGCGGTCAACGCGCGGTGTTGCAGCGGGCACTGCTGCGCGCCGGTGGCAACGTGTCGGCGGCCGCCAAGGCCCTCGGCGTCAGCCGCGCCACGCTGCACAGAAAACTCAAGCGGTTCGAGCTGAACGCGCATTGAGCTGCTGGTAGATATTCATGGTGAGGAGACCGCGAAGCGGTCGTCGCGAACCACAAGAGGCCCTGCTGTCACCACCAGCCATCCTTCGAGACGCGCGCACGAGCGCGCTCCTCAGGATGAGGTCAGTATGTGCGGCGGCATGACGTGCAGCCTCGACACCTGTCGCAGAACTGCGACAGGTCGGCTCCGTCATCGCTCCCATCAGGGCTGACAGAACACGCCTCCCGCGACATCGTTGGCGCAAGTCGCGACCACGCGACGAATTGCGCAAACAGCAAACATCGGGAGCGATCAATGAACAAGGTAGAATTCCTCAGCGTCACCAAAATTCCCTTCGCCGAACGCTACGACAATTTCATCGGCGGCAAATTCGTCGCGCCGATCGCCGGCAAGTATTTCGACAATGCCTCGCCGGTGACGGGCCAGATCGTCTGCAAGATCGCGCGCTCCGACGCGCAGGACGTCGAAGCAGCCCTCGATGCAGCGCATGCCGCGAAGGCCGCCTGGGGCCGCACCAGCGTCGCCGAGCGCGCCGCGATGCTGAACCGGATCGCCGACCGCATGGAAGACAATCTCGAGCGTCTCGCCATCGCCGAGACCTGGGACAACGGCAAGCCGATCCGCGAGACCCGCGCCGCCGACCTGCCGCTGGCGATCGACCACTTCCGTTATTTCGCCGGCGCCATCCGCGCCCAGGAAGGCAGTCTCTCCGAGATCGATCACGACACCGTCGCCTATCATTTCCACGAACCGCTCGGCGTGGTCGGCCAGATCATTCCTTGGAACTTCCCGCTGCTGATGGCCTGCTGGAAGCTCGCGCCCGCGCTCGCCGCCGGCAATTGCGTTGTGCTCAAACCGGCCGAGCAGACCCCGGCCTCGATCATGGTCTGGGCCGAGATCATCGGCGACATTCTGCCGCCCGGCGTCCTCAACATCGTCAACGGCTTTGGGTTGGAAGCCGGCAAGCCGCTCGCGTCCAGCCCGCGCATCGCCAAGATCGCCTTCACCGGCGAGACCACGACGGGCCGGCTGATTATGCAATATGCCAGCCAGAACCTCATTCCCGTCACGCTCGAGCTAGGCGGCAAGTCGCCCAACATCTTCTTCAGCGACGTCACCGTCGAAGACGACGATTTCTTCGACAAGGCGATCGAAGGTTTCGTCATGTTCGCGCTGAACCAGGGCGAGGTCTGCACCTGTCCGAGCCGGGCGCTGGTCCATGCCGATATCTATGACCGCTTCATGGAGCGGGCGCTGAAGCGCGTCGCCGCGATCAAGCAGGGCGACCCGCGCGCGGCCGACACCATGATCGGCGCGCAGGCGTCGGGCGAGCAGCTCGCAAAAATTCTCTCCTACATCGACATCGGCAAGCAAGAGGGGGCAAAGGTGCTGGCCGGCGGCGGACGCGCCGAGCTTGGCGGCGATCTCGCCGGCGGCTTCTACGTCCAGCCGACCGTGTTCGAGGGCAACAACAAGATGCGCGTCTTCCAGGAGGAGATCTTCGGCCCCGTCGTTTCGGTCACGACCTTCAAGAGCGACGAAGAGGCGCTCGAGATCGCCAACGACACGCCCTATGGCCTGGGGGCCGGCGTCTGGAGCCGCGACGCCAACCGCTGCTATCGCTTCGGCCGGGCGATCCAGGCCGGCCGGGTCTGGACCAACTGCTACCATGCCTATCCCGCGCATGCGGCCTTCGGCGGCTACAAGCAGTCGGGCGTCGGGCGCGAGACCCACAAGATGATGCTCGATCACTACCAGCAGACCAAGAACCTGCTGGTCAGCTACAGCCCCAAGAAGCTCGGCTTCTTCTGATCGGGCGGGCGGAGAGGGCGGCGCCGTTCTGCGCCGCCCGTTCCAAATGTCGGGACCGCGTTGGCTCAAGGTTGCTTGACGCGGCCACGAATCTGCGCGTGCGGCGACCGTGTCGATTTGTTGCCCGATCCGCGTCAAAGATTTTGCAATATTACGATCACGTTGCAGTGCGGCATAATGAAAGTCGTGCCATGCCGCCGCGGTGCTTTCCAAGGGCGTTTGACTTGGGTTAGAGAGGGCTGAAGTTTTCTCTGACCCGGAATTCCCATGGCCGCACCCAAGAAAGCCGCCGCAAGCACTGCACAGGACAAGACCGACGGCGGTTCGCCCCCGGAATTCACCAGAGAGCAGGAGCTCAAGGCGCTCCGCGACATGCTCCTGATCCGGCGGTTCGAGGAAAAGGCCGGCCAGCTCTACGGCATGGGCGCGATCGGCGGCTTCTGCCACCTTTATATCGGCCAGGAGGCCGTGGTGGTCGGGATGCAGATGGCCCTGAAGCCGGGCGATCAGGTCATCACCGGCTATCGCGATCACGGCCATATGCTCGCCACCGGCATGGAGGCCAACGGCGTCATGGCCGAGCTCACGGGCCGTCGCGGCGGCTATTCCAAGGGCAAGGGCGGCTCCATGCACATGTTCAGCAAGGAGAAGCACTTTTACGGCGGCCACGGCATCGTCGGCGCCCAGGTCTCGCTCGGCACCGGGCTCGCTTTCGCCAATCACTATCGCGACAACGACAATGTCAGCGTCACCTATTTCGGCGACGGTGCGGCCAACCAGGGCCAGGTCTATGAGAGCTTCAACATGGCGGAGCTCTGGAAGCTGCCGGTGATCTACGTCATCGAGAACAACCGCTACGCCATGGGCACTTCGGTCTCGCGCGCCTCGGCGCAGCAGGATTTCTCCAAGCGCGGCGCCTCCTTCAACATTCCCGGCCAGCAGGTCGACGGCATGGACGTCCGTGCCGTCAAGGCCGCCGGCGACGAAGCTGCGGCCTGGTGCCGCGCCGGCAAGGGACCCTTCATCCTGGAGATGCAGACCTACCGTTATCGCGGCCACTCGATGTCCGATCCCGCAAAGTACAGAACGCGCGAGGAGGTCGAGAAAGTCCGCCACGACCAGGATCCGATCGAGCAGGTGCGCAACCGCCTGTTGGCCGCCAAGGTCAGCGAGCAGGATCTGAAGGCGATCGACGCCGAGGTGCGCGACATCGTCAATGCGTCCGCCGATTTCGCCCAGCATGATCCCGAGCCGGATGCCGCCGAGCTCTGGACCGATATTTACCGCTGAACGCGCGCAAGCTTTCTTTTGGAGTCGATATGCCAATTCAAGTGCTGATGCCCGCGTTGTCGCCCACGATGGAGAAGGGCAACCTCTCCAAATGGCTGAAAAAAGAGGGTGAGACGATCAAGTCCGGCGACGTCATCGCCGAGATCGAGACAGACAAGGCGACCATGGAGGTCGAGGCGACCGATGAAGGTACGCTCGGCAAGATCCTGATCCCCGAGGGCACAGCCGACGTTGCCGTGAACACGCCGATTGCGACGATTCTCGCCGATGGCGAGAGTGCCGCCGATCTCGCCAAGGCGCCCGCTCCGCAGCAGAAGGCTGCCGAATCCGCAGCCCCCGCCGCTGCAAAAGCCGAAGCGCCAGCTCCCAAGGCTGCGCCGGCACCGCAGGCCGTCGCAGAGCCCGACCCGGAAGTGCCTGCCGGCACCGAAATGGTGACGCAGACCATCCGCGAAGCCCTGCGCGATGCCATGGCCGAAGAGATGCGCCGTGACGCCGACGTCTTCGTGATGGGCGAAGAGGTCGCCGAATACCAAGGCGCCTACAAGGTGACGCAAGGGTTGCTTCAGGAATTCGGCGCCAAGCGCGTGATCGACACGCCGATCACCGAGCACGGCTTTGCCGGCATCGGAGTCGGCGCCGCGATGAGCGGGTTGAAGCCGATCGTCGAGTTCATGACCTTCAACTTCGCCATGCAGGCGATCGACCAGATCATCAACTCCGCGGCCAAGACGCTCTACATGTCCGGCGGCCAGATGGGCTGCTCGATCGTGTTCCGCGGGCCCAATGGCGCCGCTTCCCGCGTGGCCGCCCAGCACAGCCAGGATTATTCGTCCTGGTATTCCAATGTCCCGGGCCTCAAGGTCGTCGCGCCGTTCTCGGCCGCTGATTACAAGGGCCTGCTCAAGGCTGCGATCCGCGATCCCAACCCGGTGATCTTCCTCGAGAACGAGATGCTCTACGGTCACACTGGCGAGGTGCCGAAGCTCGACGATTTCGTGATTCCGATCGGCAAGGCGCGCATCGTGCGCTCCGGCAGCCATGTCACGATCATCTCGTGGTCGAACGGCATGAGCTACGCGCTGAAGGCCGCCGACGAACTCGCCAAGGACGGCATCGAGGCCGAAGTGATCGATCTGCGCACGCTGCGCCCGATGGACACCGAGACGATCGTCAACTCGGTCAAGAAGACGGGACGTGCCGTCACGGTGGAAGAGGGCTGGGCCCAGAGCGGTGTCGGCGCCGAGATCGCCGCGCGGATCATGGAGCATGCCTTCGACTATCTGGATGCGCCTGTAACCCGCGTCTCCGGCAAGGACGTGCCGATGCCCTATGCCGCGAACCTGGAAAAGCTCGCGCTGCCTTCGGCTGCCGAAGTGGTCGAGGCCGCCAAAGCCGTCTGCTACAGGTAGACCATGGCGGGTCCGAAGGAGCAGCCACTACCACCCGACGTTCTCGTCCGCGATGATGCGGTCGAGATCCTGCGCGTGTTCGTGCTGGACGGCGGGCTGTCGATGGCGTTTCAGCGGGCCTTCGACGAACCCGACATGTGGGGCCTGCTGCTCGTCGATCTCGCCCGTCACGCCGCGCGCGCCTATGCGCGCGAGAGCGAATACACCGAGGAGGACGCGCTGAACCGGATCATCGAGATGTTCCAGGCCGAGATCGAGCGTCCCACCGACACCGGCACCACGACGCCGCGCGGGAAGGGGCACTGACCGTGGCGATCGAATCCTATCATTTCGATTTCATGCTGGAGGCGATCCGCGAGGCGGAAGCCTCGATCGCGCAAGGCGGCCTGCCGATCGGCGCCGTGCTGACCCGCGACAACAAGGTCATCGCCCGCGGCCACAACAACCGCGTGCAGGAGAACAATCCGATCCTGCACGGCGAGATGAGTTGCCTGCGCGAGGCGGGTGCGATCTCGTTCCACGATACCGTCATGTACACGACGCTGTCGCCATGCGCGATGTGCGCCGGTGCGCTCGCGCTGTTCAAGGTCAAGCTCGTGGTGATCGGAGAGTCCGTCACCTTCGAAGGCTCCAAGGACATTCTCGACAAGTTCGGCATCCCGTGGATCGACCTTGCCGACGACCGCTCCATCACCATGATGAAGAATTGGCGTTCCATCCCGGCCAATGAGCGCCTGTGGCAGGGCGACATCGGCAACTAAACCTGGTCTGTTCGTCTCCGGTCCGGAGACGGATTTTTGCAAAGTTCTTCTTGAGGTCAGCATGCCCATCAACATCCTGATGCCCGCTCTTTCGCCGACGATGGAGAAGGGCAACCTCGCCAAGTGGCTGAAGAAGGAAGGCGACAAGGTCAAATCCGGCGACGTCATCGCCGAGATCGAGACCGACAAGGCGACCATGGAGGTCGAGGCCATCGACGAGGGCACGATCGCCAGGATCCTCGTGCCAGAGGGCACGCAGGACGTGCCGGTCAATGACGTGATCGCTGTGCTGGCCGGCGAGGGCGAGGACGTGAAGGCGGCAGGCGCCGCCAAGCCCAGCGCTTCGGCCGTGCCTCCGAAAGCGGCTGAAGCTCCCGCTGCTGCGCCGGCTGCTGCGCCTGCCGCGCCCAAGGCCGCGCCGGCGCCCGCCGCCGCACCTGCACCGCAGGCCGCAGCACCGGCTGCGCAGAGCAACGGCCACGCCGGCCGCGTGTTCTCCTCGCCGCTGGCGCGCCGGCTCGCCAAGGAAGCTGGCGTCGATGTTGCGATGGTGACCGGCACCGGCCCGCACGGCCGCGTCGTCGCGCGCGACGTGGAGCAGGCCAAGTCCGGCAAGGGCCTGAAGGCACCCGCGGCGGCGCCGTCGGGCGCGCCCTCGACCGCGCCGACCATGTCGGACAAGCAGATCCTGTCGCTGTTCGAACCCGGCTCCTACGAGGTCGTCCCGCATGACGGTATGCGCCGTACGATTGCGCAGCGCCTGACCGCGTCGATCCAGAACGTCCCGCACTTCTACCTCACCATCGACTGCGACATCGGCAAGCTGCTCGCCGCGCGCGAGGAGATCAATGCGGCTGCTCCCAAGGACAAGGAGAAGAAGCCGCTCTACAAGATCTCGGTCAACGACTTCGTCATCAAGGCGATGGCGGTGGCGCTGCAGAAGATCCCGAATTGCAATGTGAGCTGGACCGAAAGCGGCATGGTCAAGCACCATCATTCCGACGTCGGCGTTGCGGTGGCGATGCCCGGCGGCCTGATCACGCCGATCATCCGCAAGGCCGAGACCAAGACGCTGTCGACCATCTCCAACGAGATGAAAGATTTTGCGACCCGCGCCCGCTCGCGCAAGCTGAAGCCCGAAGAATACCAGGGCGGCACGACGGCCGTCTCGAACCTCGGCATGTTCGGCATCAGCCACTTCACCGCCGTGATCAACCCGCCGCATGCGACCATCCTCGCGGTCGGCACCAGCGAGGAGCGGCCTGTGGTCCGCGGCGGCAAGATCGAGATCGCCAACATGATGAGCGTGACATTGTCGTGCGATCACCGCGCCATCGACGGCGCTCTCGGTGCCGAGCTGATCGGGGCCTTCAAGCAGCTGATCGAAAATCCCGTCATGATGATGGTGTAGCCCGGGGAGGCGCGGGGTGAATGCGGACGCGTTGGCCCTGGATCTCCTTGTTGCTCTCGGCTGTGGTTGCACTCAATCCGGTCGGGCTCGATATTCTGCATTCCGCGTTCTTTGCCGGCGAGCAGCTGGCACGGAGCATCGGCCAGGCGGTCATTATGATCGCGTTGGCTATCATGGCCGGCGCGATCCTGCTCGAATGGCTGGTCAGGGTTTTGATTTCCAGGCGCCGCGCCCGCGGCACCTCTTGAGTTGAACGGGAGCCGCCATGGCCGATACATCCTTCGACATCATCATCATCGGCTCCGGTCCCGGCGGCTATGTCACCGCTATCCGGGCCGCCCAGCTCGGCTTCAAGGTCGCGATTGTCGAGAAATCCTATCTCGGCGGCATCTGCCTGAACTGGGGCTGCATCCCGACCAAAGCGCTGCTGCGCTCCGCCGAGATCTACCACTACATGCAGCACGCCAAGGATTACGGCCTGTCGGCCGATAACGTCTCGTTCGATCCGAAGGCCGTGGTGCAGCGCTCGCGCGGCGTCTCGAAGCGGCTGAACGACGGCGTCGGCTTCCTCATGAAGAAGAACAAGGTGAGCGTGATCTGGGGCGCGGCTTCGATCGACGCGCCCGGCAAGGTGACGGTAAAGAAGTCCGACGTCGAGGGGCCCAAGGGCGCGCTCGGCGAGGGGGCTTATCAGGCCAAGCACATCATCGTCGCGACCGGAGCGCGGCCGCGGGTGCTGCCGGGACTCGAGCCCGACAAGAAGCTGATCTGGACCTACTTTGAAGCGATGGTGCCGGAGCGGATGCCGAAATCGCTGCTGGTGATGGGCTCGGGTGCGATCGGGATCGAGTTCGCATCGTTCTTCAAGACGATGGGGTCGGATGTCACGGTGGTCGAGGTGCTGCCGCAGATCCTGCCGGTCGAGGACGCGGAGATTGCCGGACTTGCCCGCAAGCGCCTCGAGAAGCAGGGCATCAAGATCCTCACCAACACGGGTGTGACGAAGCTCGAAAAGAAGAGCGACAGCGTGGTCGCGACGCTCGACGACGGCAAGGCGAAGCAGACCGCCGAGTTCGAGCGCGTGATCTCTGCCGTCGGCGTGGTCGGCAACATCGAGTATCTCGGCCTCGAAAAGCTCGGCGTCAAAACCGAGCGCGGCTGCATCGTGATCGACGGCTACGGCAAGACCAACGTTCCCGGCATCTATGCCATCGGTGACGTCGCGGGTCCCCCGATGCTGGCCCACAAGGCCGAGCATGAGGGCGTGATCTGCGTCGAGGCCATCAAGGGCCTGCATCCGCACCCCATGGACAAGCTGATGATCCCCGGCTGCACCTATTGCAACCCGCAGGTCGCCTCGGTCGGCCTGACCGAAGCCAAGGCCAAGGAGAATGGCCGCGAGATCCGCGTCGGCCGCTTTCCCTTTGTCGGCAACGGCAAGGCGATCGCGCTCGGCGAGGACCAGGGCATGGTCAAGGTCATCTTCGACAAGAAGACCGGTCAGCTGCTCGGCGCCCATATGGTCGGCGCGGAGGTCACCGAGCTGATCCAGGGCTACGTCGTCGCCATGAACCTGGAGACCACGGAAGAAGAGCTGATGCACACCGTGTTCCCGCATCCGACGCTGTCGGAGATGATGAAGGAAGCCGTGCTGGATGCGTATGGACGGGTGCTGAATCTTTGACGACCACTGCCGCCGTCATTGCGAGCGCAGCGAAGCAATCCAGAATCTTTCCGCAGCGGCAGTCTGGATTGCTTCGCTACGCTCGCAATGACGAGCAGTAGGGCCTGCAAAACAAGAAGGAAATCACCCCATGCAAGACAACGACAATCTCACCATCGAACGCCCGACCTTCGTCACCCATCTCGAATGCGCGATGGAAGGCGATCACTACGCTGCCGATCAGGTCCACAACCTCTCCAAGGCCGGCAAGCCGCTGCTGGTGCGCTACGACCTCGCCGGTGTGAAGAAGGCGCTGACCAAGGACGCGTTGGCGCAGCGCCCCGCCGACATGTGGCGCTACCGCGAGCTGCTGCCCGTGCGCAAATGCCAGGACATCGTCTCGCTCGGCGAAGTCACCACGCCGCTGATCCGGTTGCCCAAACTCGGCAAGAAGCTCGGCGGCGGCGAGATCATCGTCAAGGACGAGGGGCGGCTGCCGACCGGCTCGTTCAAGGCGCGCGGCCTCGTGATGGCGGTGTCGATGGGCAAGGCGCTCGGCATCAAGCACATGGCGATGCCGACCAACGGCAATGCCGGCGCGGCGCTCGCGGCTTATGCGACCTCCTGTGGCATCAAGACCACGATCTTCTGCCCGGCCGATACGCCTGAGGTGAACGTCAGCGAGATCGAGCTTCAGGGCGCGACCGTCTACCGCGTCAACGGCTATATCGACGATTGCGGCAAGATCGTCGGCGAGGGCAAGGCGAAAGTCGGCTGGTTCGACACCTCGACCTTGAAGGAGCCGTACCGGATCGAAGGCAAGAAGACGATGGGGCTCGAACTGGCCGAGCAGCTCGGCTGGGACGTGCCCGACGTGATCTTCTATCCGACCGGCGGCGGCACCGGCCTGATCGGCATGTGGAAGGCCTTCGACGAGCTCGAAAAGATCGGCTTCATCGGAAGCAAGCGCCCGCGCATGGTCGCGGTGCAGGCCTCCGGCTGCGCGCCGATGGTGCGCGCGTACGAAGCGGGCACCGAGCATGCCACACGCTGGGAGGACGCCCACACCATCGCGTCAGGCATTCGCGTGCCGCAGGCGATCGGCGACTTTCTCATTTTGCGCGCGGTGCGCGAGAGCAAGGGCTTTGCCATTGCAGTCGACGACGACAAGATCTCTGCCGCGCTGAACGAGGTCGCGCGCGAGGAGGGGCTGTTGCTCTGCCCTGAAGGTGCTGCGACCTACGCCGCCTACAAGGACAGCCTCGCCGACGGCCGCGTCTCGAAGGGTGACCGCGTGATGCTGTTCAACTGCGCCACCGGCCTGAAATACCCGCTGCCGCCGGTCACCCGCACACTCGATCGCCACAAGCCGATCGACTATTCGCAGTTCTAGCGCGGCATTTCGTCCCTTCACGAACGATCCCTCTTCCCGTACGCGGGAAGAGACAAAAACAACAATGACATTGCTGGGGAGAACACAATGAAGGCCGCCTGGGCTGCGCTGATTGCTATTCTCGCTCTTGCAGGGGTCGCGCGCGCCGACGATTATCCTTCCCGTCCTATCACCATCATCGTGCCCTTCGCCGCCGGCGGTCCGTCAGATGCGATGGCACGAGTGCTTGCCGAGCGGATGCGGACGGCGCTCGGCCAGCCGCTGGTGATCGAGAACGTCACTGGCGCGGGCGGCTCGATCGGCGTCGGCCGTGCCGTGCATTCGGCCCCCGACGGCTACACGATCTCGTTCGGCCATCTCGGCACCCACGTTGCCAACGGCGCCGTCTACAAGCTCAATTACGACCTGGTCGCGGACCTCGAGCCGGTGGTGCTGCTGCCGAGCAATCCGATGATCGTCGTCAGCAAGAACGCGGTGCCCGCGACCTCGCTGAAGGAGCTGCTGGACTGGCTGAAGTCGCGGCCTTCGCCGCCGACCGCCGGCACCGCCGGCGCGGGCTCGGGCAGCCACATCGCCGGGGTCTATTTCGAGAGCGTCAGCGGCATCAAGCTGCAATACGTGCCGTATCGCGGCACCGCGCCCGCCCTGAACGATCTCATCGCTGGCCAGATCGACGTCATCGTCGACCAGACCTCGAACTCCATCAACCAGGTCCGCGCCGGCACCATCCGCGCCTATGCCGTCACCGACGACAAGCGCCTGTCCTCGGCGCCCGACGTCCCGACGGCGGAGGAGGCGGGCCTGAAGGGTTTCAACATGACGCTCTGGTCCGGCATGTGGGTGCCGAAGGGCACGCCGAAGGCGATCGTCACCAAACTCAATGCCGCAGCCGTGGAAGCGCTGAACGATCCCGGTGTGAAGAAGCAGCTCGAAAGCCAAGGGCTGGAGATGACACCGCAGGATCAGCTCACGCCCGAAGCCCTCGGCGCGCGCCAGAAGGCGGAGATCGCGAAGTGGTGGCCGATCATCAAGGCGGCGAACATCAAGGTGGAGTGAGCGCCGTGTCGCCAGGGCTCGGCGCCGGCGTATCACGTCTCGGTTTGATCGGGGCCGGGCAGGGCCATCCGCAGACATTCAAGCAGAGCGGGCGTGGAGAACGGCTTCGCGAGAAAGCAGATAGCGCCCGCTTTCAGCGCGCGGTCGCGCACGGCATCGTCGGGAAAAGCCGTCATGAAGATGAAGGGCGTGTGGTGGCCAAGGCTGCGCATGTGCGTCAAGAGCTCAAGGCCGCCCATCAACGACATCTGCACATCCGCGATCACGCAGGACGTCGTCTTCAGTTCGGCCGATTGAAGAAATTCGTCAGCGGAGCGAAAGATGTTGACCGTGTATCCCCGCGACGTCAGCAGATTATTGGTCGCAAGGCGGACTGATCGATCATCATCAATGACGGAAATGGCCAAGGGGATTGACAAGATGATCGCTCCTGATCGGGGAGCCGCCGATCACGGTGCCGCACTTGGCGAAAGTGAGCCCTTGGAGCGAGCTTGAAAAGCATACTTAGGTTTGCACCTTTCCGCCCGGGCGTGAGATTCCGAGCGCCTCCACCATTCTGACGAGATCGGCCAACGACTTGGCGCCCATTTTCCGCATGATCTGCCCACGATAGATCTTGACGGTAATCTCGGCCAATCCAAGCTCGGCCGCGACCTGCTTGTTCATCAGGCCGGATGCCACCAGAGTGAGGATGTCGCGCTGGCGCGCGCTCAAACCCTCGAAGCGGGACCGCACTCCCGCGACCGACTCCTCGGCATTGCGTCGCTTGCGATCCCGTTCGATCGCGGCCCGAACCGCATCCAGCATGTCCTGGTCGCGCACCGGCTTGGTCAGAAAATCGATGGCGCCGCTCTTCATGGCCCTGACGGTCATCGGAATATCACCATGACCGGTGATGAAGATAATGGGCGTGTGAATGTTCGCCTTCGCGAGGTCCGACTGCAGGTCAAAGCCGCTTGAGCCCGGCAGGCGGATGTCGAGCACAAGGCAGCTGGGGACCGCCGGTGGCTTGGCTTCCATGATCTCCGCCGCGGAGCCGAAAGCCTGGACCTTGAGGCCGACGGATTGAAAGAGGTTGGTGAGCGCACGGCGCATCGATGGATCGTCGTCGACGATCAAGACGATCGGATCGTCGGAGCTCGTCTGCACCGTCGCCGCCTTGGGAATGTCGGTCACGACGTGTCCTCGATCGGCAAGGGCAGGGCAATCTGGAATGTTGCTCCGCTTCCGTCATTGGGGAAGGCCGAGAGCCGGCCCGCATGAGCCTCGATGATCGATCGGCAGATCGACAGTCCCATCCCCAGGCCGCTCGGCTTTGTCGTGAAGAAAGGTGTGAAGATGCGCTCCGTCGCGCCGTCGCCGAGGCCGACCCCGCTGTCTGTCACGATCAGGAGCATGCGGCCTTCGCCGTGCTCGCTCACCTGGCTGGAGCGGATCGCAAGCTCGCGCGGGCGTTCCACATTGGCGTGCATGGCTTCAATCCCGTTCATGACCAGGTTGATCAGCACCTGCTGCAGTTGGATCCGGTCGCCGCAGACTCTGGGCAGAGCGGACGCCAGCTCCATTCGCACCGACACGGCATGGGTGGCAAGCTCGCGGCGGACGAGCGCCACCGTCTCCCTGACGAGCTGGTTCATGTCGACCGGAGCCATCTCGATCTCGGTCTTCTTCGCAAGCGCTCTGATCCGGCGGATCACCTCGCTGGCGCGATTGGCGTCCTCGACGATCCATTCCACGGAACGGCGCGCGGCATTCAGGTCGGCCGGTTCGCGGTCGAGCCATCCGATGCAGGCATCCGCATTGGAGATCACGGCGGCCAAAGGCTGATTGATCTCATGGGCGATCGAGGCCGTGAGTTCGCCGAGCATCGTGACACGCGTGACGTGAGCAAGCTCGGCTTGCGCCTTGCGCAGTGCTTCTTCGGCCTGCTCGGCGCGGATCGCCGCCGTCACGTCGCTGCTGACGCCACGATAGCCGAGAAAGTTGCCGTTCGCGTCGTGCAAGGGCTTGCCGCTGGTGCGCACGTAGATCGGAGATCCGTTGCGATCCTTGCTTCGGTAGACCAGGTCGCGAAACGGAAGGTGGGCATCGAGTGTCGCGCGATGCCGCTCCCACTTCTCGGGCTCGAGCTCGGCATCGGGCGGAATGTCCCAACGAGCGAGGCCGATCACGCCCGTGGGCACGGGACCGGCCGTGTCGGCATGTTCCGAAATCCGTGTGATACGGTGGTCCGGCCCGCTCTCCCAAAACCAGTCCGAGGCGGTTTCGGCATAGTCGCGAAATCGCTGCTCGGACAGCTTGAGCTCGTCAAAGGCGTTTTGCAGCGCTTGTCTTGCGGCAAACTGCTCGGTGACATCGACGTGGGTGCCGATGATCTCCGTCACATCGCCGTCCCCGCCGACGACGGGATGCCCCTCCGTATGGACGTGTCGTACCGAACCGTCCGGACGCACAATCCGAAAATCAACTTCGAAAGGCTGCTTTTGCCGGATTGCCTGACGTTCCACATCGACGATCCGCTTAAAGTCTTCGGCGAGGATCCGTTGTTGGAAGGCCTGCGCCGACAGATCAATCTGGTCCGGGTTAAATCCGAACAGGCGATAGAGTTCGGCCGATCGGTAAGCGAATTCCTGACGGCGCACGTCCCAGGCCCAGCTGCTCGTATGGCTGAGGCGCTGGGCTTCGGTTAGATAGGCTTCGCTGCGACGCAGTCGCTGTTCGGTTTCCTTTGCCGTAGTGACGTCAGTGACCGCTCCGACAAACTCGATGTGGCCGGATCCATGTCTCACCGCGCGTGCCACGGAATGGAGATATTTGATGGATCCATCGGGCATCAGCAGACGATATTCATGGTCGAAATCGCCGACGTCACGGAAGGCTCGATCAAGGGTCTTGCTGACCGCATTGCGATCTTCCGGATGGATGCGCTGGAAAACAAAATCGAGCGTCGGTTTGACCTGCGGGTCACGTTGGAAGATGCGAAAGGTCTCCCTGGACCAGACGGCCTCGCGGGTTGCCAGGCTCAGACCAAAGCTGCCGGTGCGGCTCAACTCCTGCGCTTGGGCAAGGTAGGCTTCGCTCTGGCGCAGCGCATCCTCCGCCTCCTTGCGCTGGGTGATGTTTTCGCAGGCGACCAGCACGATCGGCGTGCCGTCGCCGCGCCGCATGGCCTTGGCGTTCTCACGGACCCAGAGAACCGAGCCGTCCTTCCGGATCTTGCGAATCTCCCAGGTGTGCGACTGGTCCACGGTTTCCAGGCACAGCCCGACACAGCGACGAACGAAATCGCGGTCCTCTTCGAAGAAGACGTTGAGCACGGATTGACCGGTCAGTTCGGCCACGGTGTAGCCCAGTTGCGTGGCGCCAAAAGGATTCACGTTGAGCACCGTTCCGGCCGGATCGACCATGAAATACATGACCGGATTGTGCTCGAACACTTGTCGCCATTGCTTCACGGCGTCGCGCAGGTCGGCATTGTCCTGCCGCCGGCCCTCTCCAGCCGCAGGTCCGTCTTTCGCTGCATTGCCGAGAGATCGAAGCGCCGCAAGGCCGCCGAGCAGGAATTGCGCGGCCGAATTCCCTAATTTTGCGATCTGGCCAGGCATCATCGCAGGCGTCCCGGCCCGCTTGGGGGCAGGGCGAGTAGAGCACTTTGCGACAGGAGGGGCAATTCCCTCCGACCAAAGCAGGATTCCGAGTCGAGAATTCGCGGGCTCCGTGCAGCTTGCCGCCGTTGCGCCGTCTCGTTGCGGGTAGACGAAACTCCGGAAAATTACCGGACAAACCTATGTATAGGTCGCGCAACCCTAGTCATACGCTGCATTTACCTCCGTACAATTGAGCGGCCCGTCGCATGCGGACTAGTCTCACCGGCAATCCAGTGAAGTCGATCGCGAAGCACGAACCGTCGAGTAGCGCGGCGTCGTGCGCTCAAGAGGCGAGCTTCGCCTCCGCCAGCGTCCGACTTGCCGATGATCTGGCTGGTCACGATTGAGAAGCCGCATTTCGTTGACGAACGTGATGATTGTGCATCAGCGCCCGTGGGGATCCTCGACCGTCAGAGGCGCCCATCAGAGGCCAGGAGGAGAGATCATGTGCGATAAGCCCGAACACTCCGAGCGCCCTTCCGCGGCAAAAAGCTGCGCCGTCTGCAGCGGGAAGTTCGGCCTGATCCGGTATTATTCCTGGCGAGCGCCGCTTTGCTCCCGGAAATGTCTCGATCGCTTCAGGGCGCGCCGCGAACGCGATCGCCGATGGCTGTTTCGGTCTCAGGCGGCGTAAGCACCAGTCACCGGATCCGTCGACACGGTCTACTGCTTTGCGCTCGGAGGTGCCACATGAGGTTCATATTGGTGAACGGCAGGACCCCTTTCCGCAAAACGTTCTGCCTGTGGTGCTGCGAGGAGATCAGCGGCGGCTATCTGCGCGATGCGAAGACGCTGCTGCCCTACTGCAGCTACGAGTGTTACGCGCTTCATGGCGAAGCTGCGCCGCTGATCGAGGGACGCACACGAGCGGCGTCTTGAGCGGATAGGAGAGCGAAACGGGCGGTGGATTTGCCGTCCGGGTGAGAGGGCATCGCTATGAGATTCATGCTCGTCAATCAGGAAGGGCCTCGCCACGGCGGTACCTGCAGCGCGTGCGCGCAACCGTTGGGCGCGAGTTACGTCCGCCATGTGCCCGCTGAGCGGCGGTACTGCGACTATGATTGCTACCGTCGATATCAGCAGACGACGGTGGAAATGCTCTGGCCTTACCGCAGTTCGCTCGAAGCGATCACGGTGTCGAGCTGGAACTGGATACTGCAGACGGGTGCGCTCTCGCGCTCGCTGACGGAAGCATTTCTGCGCGCGTACGAACCCTCTGACCACGGAAGGAGGTGACGGCTCGCCGAACGATGCGGACCCGCGCAGAGAGGTCGGTCGCAGTCACCGCATCCAGCTTCACGCCGCGTCCAGCCCCGGCGTCGCGAAGCTAGGGCGCGGCGGCTGCGGCCGATGCCGTCGGCATCGCGCCCACGTTCGGCGTCGTAACGCGCTGCTCGGACTTCGCCGCGACGACGCTGCTGGCCTCAAACCTCGCACGATAGACCAGCACGTTCTCGATCACGCGCTGGACGTAGTTGCGCGTCTCCGACAGCGGGATGCGCTCGACCCAGTCGACCGGATCGACCTTGGGATCCCTGGGGTCGCCGCGCGCCTGCACCCATTCGCGCACGCGGCCCCGGCCGGCATTGTAGCCGGCGAAGGTCATGATCTGGTTGCCGCGATATTCCGACATCAGCGCGCTGAGCTCGGCCGCGCCCATCTGCGTGTTGTAGACGGGATCGGAGACCATCTTGTCCCAGTCGTAGGTCAGGCCGAAGCGCTTTGCGGTGTCGCGGCCCGCTTCCGGCGTCACCTGCATCAGCCCGACTGCGTTGGCGGCCGATTTGTCGCGCTGGTCGAACGAGCTTTCGGTGCGCGCCACCGAATAGATCACGCTGGGGTCGATCGCGGGCGCGACCTGCTTATGTTCAGGGATGCCGATGGTCGGGAAGGCGTAGTGATCGAGCGCGAGCCCGCGCGCCAGCGCCGATTTGCCGACCTCCAGCATCACGCGCGCATCGTTGCGCCGGCCGGCGAGCTCGCCGAGGGCTTCGAGCGCCGCCACGTCGGTGCTCTCCTTGGCGAAATCCTCGGCGTAGTAAAACACCATGTCGCGCTCACCGACGCCGTAGAGCATGTCGGCGGCGCGCACGCGCTCGTCCGCGGGCGGCGTGTCGACTGCTGCCAGCACGGGCGAGGGCCCGCGCAGTTCGATGCGGTCGAGGCCGAGCCTGGCGCGGGCGAGCTGGCCGTAATAGGCGGTCGGATAGCGCGCCGCGGCCTGATAGCTCAGGCGCGCATCGGCGGTTGCGTTCATCGCCTCCGCCGCGCGACCGCGCCAATAATGCGCGCGCGACAGCGCGATCGGGTTGGCCGAGCCTTCGTCGATCGCGGCGAAGTGCGTCATCGCCGCCTTGGGATCGTCGAGATAGCGCAGCGCGATCCAGCCGCACACGAAGTGATAGTCGACGCGATAGACTTCCATCGCGGGCACAGCCGCCGAGCGCACCACGTCGTAGGCGGTTTTGAACTTGCCCTGGTCGAGCAGCTTTCGCGCGAGCAGGCGGCGCTCGCGCCACCAGGCGTCGGTGTCTTGCGCCGCCATCGTATCGGGCGCGGCGGCCAGGATCACCTCGGCCGCGTCGTCGATGCGGTCATTCTGGAGATGCCATTGCGCGCGGCAGAGCACATAGCCGAGGTCGCGGCGCGCCTCGGCCGAGACGTCCTCGAGGTAATCCTTGGCCTTGCTGGCCTTGCCGGTGACGGCGGCGCAGGCCTTGACGATCGCGAGCGCATCCTCGCCGAGCCGCTTGGCTGCGCGCCGCGCACCTGCGTAGTCCTTGGCGCCGAGGCGCTTGTCCAAGCGGGCACGATGATCCTCGGTGGTCAGGAGATCGCGAAACGCTTTGTAGGAATCTTCCTCGCTGCGTTCGGACAATTCGTCCGTGCGCCAGGCATCGCGCACCAGACGCTCGGCCCTGTCGCTGTCGCCCTCGGTCATCAGCACGCGGGCGAGTGCGAACTTGCCCTTGGCGCTGGTCGGCCGGTCCATCGTGAATTTGTGCACGGTCGCCGCGTCGGCCTTCTCCTGCCACAGCCGCGCCTCGGCGCGGCGGCGGAGCAGCGCGCTGCTCGGCCAGTCCGGATTGGCGGCGAGGAAGGCGGCGTAGCGCTTGAAATTGGCCGTGCTTTCGGAATGGCGCAGCATGAACCAGTCGGCGAGTTTTTGTCCGGCCGGGTCAGCAATGCGGTCGCGCGCCGCGCTCGCGTCCTCGGTCTTGCCCTTCCGCGCGAGATCGATGGCATCCTTCAGCGCGGCGAGATCGCCAGTCAGCGGCGGGGCTGCCGGCTTGTCCGAGGACGCGTCGTCCTGTTTCTTCGAGCGCTTGGCCTCGCCATGTTTGCCGTGCCGCGCCTTGCTGGCGGAGGCGTGGCGCTGCTTGCCGGCTTTCGCCTCATGCGTCTTCTTCGGCGCGGACGATTTGTGACTGCTCTTCGCTGCCAGCTCGGTAGGGATGAAGGCCAAAGCGGCCACGGCAACGACACACGCGAGCGAGCGTAGGCACTGGTTCATTCCGTGGTCCCCCTGCGAAACCAGTACAAACCAAAGTCCGCGACGAGATGCGGCTCGAGAATCAAAACGGCGTCAAGAATGGTGACACGACGTCGTTTCGCATCTTGAAGCTGTTCCAACAATGCGGCGAAATACGGATGGAGCGAGGGAACTTGTGCAACGGAGGGTCGAGCGGGTTTTCTTTAACCTTCATTAACGAACAGGGCTCGCGCGACGGTTGCGGCGGTTCAGGACGCCTCAAGCGGCCAAATTGCGTGTATTCCCGGCGGCAAATCCGTTGTATTGGGTTCCAAGGCCTTTCCCCTTCAGCCCATTGTCCCGCGCCCATGCCGATTTTCAACCAGTCGATCCGGCGCAAGATCGTCGGGATTGCGCTCGGCCTCATCATTCTGATGGTCGTCACCGCGATCCTGTCGATGGTGATGTCGAGCCGCGTCGGCGTCCTGCTTGACGAGCTGACCAACCGCTACATCCCGGCCTATAGCCATCTGGCGCGCGCCAACATCCGTTCGCTGGAGCGGGCGCTGGCGCTGCGGCGCATGGTCATGACCAAGATGCAGTCGCCGTCGGACGAGGAGGCCTATGCGGCGCGCGTTCGCGAGTTCGAGGAGACGGACCGCAGGATCGAGGAGGAGGCCGAGGGCGCGCGCAAGCTCATCAACGCGATCATCGACGATCCCAGGACGCCTTCCGACAACGCTGCGCTGGCGCGGATCGAGATCCGGATCGAAACCGCCGTCGCCGACCTGCGCCGCGACCTGAATGAGGATCATGCAAGACTGCTCAAGCAGGTCGACGCCAGGCAGATGGTGGAGGCCCGCGGCACGCTGGAGCACATCGACGTGCTGCGCGATCAGTTCAACCAAAAGATCGATGCGATCCGCGGCGACATGCTGGCGCAAGTTTTCTTCAGCACATCGCAGGTGATCCGCCACCAGCATCAGGCGATCATCGTGTCGGGCATCGTGACCTTGCTCGCGGCGATCGTCGGATTCGCCTTTGCGCTCCTCGTCTCCACCGGGATCACCCGTCCGGTCCGGTTGCTGCTCGCCGGCACCCGCGAAGTCGAGGCGGGACGGTTCGACAAGACCATCAGCGTCTCGACCCAGGACGAGATCGGCGAGCTCGCCGCCGCCTTCAACCGCATGGTCGAGCAGTTGCGCCAGAACGAACGCATTCGCGAGACCTTCGGCCGCTATATCGATCCCAAGGTGGTGCAGGGCCTGATCGACCGGCCCGAGGTCGCCATCGACGGCCAGCGCCGGGTCATGACCATCATGTTCTCGGACATGAGCGGCTTCACCTCGATGAGCGAGGGCATGACCCCGCGTGGCCTCGTCAAGGTGATGAACCATTATTTCACGGTGATGTCCGCTCCGATCCGGAGCAATCGCGGCATCATCGACAAATATATCGGCGACGCCATCATGGCCTATTGGGGCCCGCCTTTCACCGAGGAGGACGAGCAGGCACTGCTTGCCGGCAGTGCCGCCATCGACATGGCCGACCAGGTGCCGGCGCTGCAGAAGCAATTGCCTGACCTGCTCGGGATCCGCGCCATGCCCGCGCCGTGTGACCTGCGGATCGGCATCGCGACCGGCGAGGTCCTGACCGGCAGCATCGGCTCCGAGCTGATGATGAGCTTCACCGTGATGGGCGATGCGGTGAACCTCGCCTCGCGGCTGGAGGCCGTCAACAAGACCTATGGCACCCGCATCCTGATCTCGCAGGCGACGGCGGACGCGATCGGCTCGCGACTTGAATTGCGCGAAGTCGATCGTCTTGCGGTCGCCGGCCAGAGCGTGCCGCAAACGGTCTTCGAGGTGATGGGCCGGGCAGGCGCGCTCACTGCCGCGCATGAGAGCCTGCGTTCGCACTACGTCGACGGCCTCGGCGCCTATCGCGCCCGCCGCTTCGACGAGGCCCGTGCCGCCTTCAACGCGGCACTTGAAGCCGTCCCCGGCGACGGCCCCTCGCGCGCACTGCTTGCCCGCATTGCGCAATTCGAGGCCAATCCGCCGGGCGAGGGTTGGGACGGCGCATGGCGGTTGGAGCAGAAATAGCCGGCCGCGCGGAAAAATTGATTCTACTCGATAACGATGTTCGCTGTGACCTATTTCCCGGGCTTAGGTTTGATGTCCTTGAGGCGTTTGACGGGGACACGCCGATGACAGAACTTGAGAACAGGCTCGAACGGTTCGAGACGCTCACCGCCGAATGCGAGCTGATCGCCAGGCTTGCCACCGACAGCACCAAGCGCGAGTTTTATCTGAAGCTATCGGAGCAGTACCGCCAATTGGCCGTGGACATGCGGCAGGCCATCGCGAGCAAGGCTGCGGCCTGACGCCGGCAATCCGTTCTTAACACTTGGCGCGCATCCTCAATGCAGAAGCGGGGACGCCTGCGGCGATTTCCGCTGTGGAAATGCCGAGGCACGTTGCGGTGCAGCGCGCCTCGCGAGATTGTTTTGTCGTGCCTCACAGGGCGATCCCATGCGCCTCCTCGCGGTCATCATGTTTGGACTCATGACGGCAGCCTGCAACCAGGAGCAGGACATCACCGGCTCGACCCCAGTCTGCGCGATGCGGAACTACAGCTCCTTCAATCCCCGCGACATGACCCAATGCGTTGCCGCCTGCAAGGCGTGCGACCACGGCAACACGGTCACCTGCACCACGTCGTGCACGCTCAAGGGCGCCCATTGAGCCGCTCCGCCTCCTGGTTCGGGGCCGACGGTGTCTTGACGGTTCCTTGACGGTGTCCTTGGCGGTGTCTCGGCACCGGAACGATTCACATGGATTAATCATTGAAGGGATGGCAGGACGCGGAGTCCTTTGGAATGGGTATGCTCGATCCCGGTCGGTTCCTGGTGTCATGCTCGCATTGCGCGGCCTGGCCGATGGCGGCCAATGTGAAACGCTCGAGCTGGTCGGCTTCCCCGAACGAAGTCCGCTTCGTGTGCCCGCGTTGCCGCCGCGAGGAGACTGCGGTCGTCTCCGCCTCCGGCGAGTTGACGCCGATCCGGCGCGTCGACGTCCCGCCGCGCGACGTCACCGCGGCCTGGGCTCAGGCCCAGCGCGCAAGAGGACGAGCGTAGCCCGCCCGTTTTAGTAACAAGACGGCGAGGCGCTGAGATCAAGTCACGGCGATGACCGACCCAGCCCCGCAAGGCGACCGCCGTCCGTCTCGACATACCCGGACGGCCAGTCGCCCTGACGTGACTTTCACGATGCTGTCGCGGTTGCCCGTCGGGCAAAACACCCGACCATTTCTTGACATGCTCGTGTCAAGACGGTGTGTCTAAAATATTCCACTTTACCGAAATTCGGAAACGGCGTATGTGTCGGTCA
Source organism: Bradyrhizobium sp. MI1.3 (assembly GCF_055811695.1). Taxonomy (NCBI): domain Bacteria; kingdom Pseudomonadati; phylum Pseudomonadota; class Alphaproteobacteria; order Hyphomicrobiales; family Nitrobacteraceae; genus Bradyrhizobium; species Bradyrhizobium sp. MI1.3. The sequence continues at coordinate 161,307 of NZ_JBVVPQ010000013.1, forward strand.
TCCCGGCTCATCCTTGAGGGGCGATCTCGTTGTCGTCTTGATTGCGAGCCGGGCTTGCGGTGGACGCGGCAGCGT